>NZ_JBMYXF010000056.1:0-17882 GCF_049608145.1 Halocynthiibacter sp. | reverse complement strand
CAGACGGTGATCAGAAAATGGCAGCATAATTGCCCCACGCTTTGGGGTACTCTCCCAATTGGACGTTATTGCAGGTGCTGATACATCATCTTGTTTTGCGACAGGAAAAGATGGGGATATCATCTGGAAAAACACCGCCGCGCTTGATCGCCTTGGTGACACTGAACCAGAAACGCTTGCCCAGGCGTTTCGTGAACTTTTTGCAAACCCCGCTGCTGTGTTGTTTCGCCTGCAGAACCGGGCCCAGGCCGTGGGTTCGGCCCGCGAAGACATTTCAACACGGCGCGGCCAGACCCGGCTTTCTGTGCATATGGTGGAAATCGGTGTATTTCTCTGGCGAATTGACGATTTTGGAGAACGTACATCAAACGCGCGTGGTGCTGAAGGCATGAGTCTTCCTATGTTGACCGTGTCCAAATCCGGCACCATTTTATTTATGAACGAAGCGATGCGTCGTGTGTTGGGCGGGCGCGTTAAAACGCTGGATCGTGTTTTTACTGATCTGCCTGTTAGACCAGGAAAGATGAATAATGTCTCGACCCCCGATGGGCCCGTGCCTGCATTACTTGCCGAAGTGCGGGGGGCAAGTGGACGCCAAGAGCTTTATCTTATTCCCGGGGCAAGTGAACAACAGCATGAAACGGTTGAAACGACTGAACTTCACGAGGAAAGTGTAAACCAGCCCCAGTTATTTGAAGAACTTCCAGTACCATTGCTTAAAATACTGCCTGGGGGACATATTGATACAGCCAACAGGCTTGCTCGGAAAATGCTCTCTATCCCGGAAACTGGGCGCTTTACGGTGTCTGATCTTGTCGAAGGTTTGGGTCGTTCGGTACGAGATTGGCTGGATGAAGCACTGGATGGGCGTGGGTTGAGCCGTTCTGAGATTATTCGCGCGCGCTTTGCCGAGCAAGAGCGTTTCCTGCAGATTACGCTAACGCGACGGGTGGAGGCAGATGGCCACGTTTTGATTGCCGTTCTGACCGATGCGACTGAGTTGAAAACGCTTGAAGCACAATTTGTACAAAGTCAGAAAATGCAGGCCATTGGACAACTTGCCGGTGGCGTTGCGCATGATTTTAACAACCTGCTGACCGCAATAACGGGGCATTGCGATCTGTTGATGTTGAGGCACGATCAGGGTGACCCTGATTTCGGCGATTTGGTTCAGATCAATGAAAATGCCAATCGCGCGGCAAGTCTGGTCGGGCAACTTCTGGCCTTTTCTCGCAAACAGAATTTACAGCCTGAAGTGCTTGATTTGCGCGGTGCGGTTGCTGACCTTACTCACCTGTTAAACCGCCTTGTGGGGGAGAAGGTGACCTTATCCTTATCACACGATCCCGAACTTAATTCTATCCGGGCAGACAAACGACAACTTGAACAGGTGTTGATGAACCTCGTTGTGAATGCTCGTGACGCGATGCCAGAAGGTGGTGAAATTCGTATTGAAACCCGTAATGAGACTTTGACAGAAGGTCTGCATCGTGATCGTGCGGTTGTACCTGAAGGCGAATATGTTGTGGTACGTGTATCAGACAAAGGCACTGGCATTGCTCCGGATAAAATTGGGAAGATTTTTGAACCTTTCTATTCGAGTAAACGCACGGGTGAAGGTACCGGTCTGGGGTTGTCCATGGCTTATGGAATCGTGAAGCAAACCGGTGGATATATTTTTGTTGATTCCGAACTGGGGCAGGGCACCGATTTTACTTTGTACTTTCCAACTTTTGATGTGCAGGCCATTCCTGAAGTTGCAGCGCCAAAAGAAGATGGGAAATCTGGGGAGATGCGTCAGGAACAGTCAGAAAATGGTGAAGGCGTTGTGTTACTTGTTGAAGATGAAGCCCCGGTCCGAGCGTTTGCTTCCCGCGCGTTACGCATGCGCGGGTACACGGTTATCGAAGCGGATTGCGCTGAAAAAGCATTGGAAACACTGGAAGATGGAAGTCTCAGTATAGATCTCTTTGTAACCGATGTGATTATGCCAGGAATGGATGGACCCAGCTGGGTGCGACAGGCCTTGAAATCCCGTCCGGACGTTAAAGTCGTGTTTGTTTCCGGCTATGCCGAAGGTGCATTTGGGGAAACAGATGAGAAAATTCCAAACTCCGTCTTCTTGCCCAAACCATTTTCGCTCAGCGAATTGACACAAACGGTTCACAGTCAATTGCATTGAGCTCAGTCGAATTGGGGCGTTCCCGGTCTCAGCCCTGGTGGTCCTTCGCACAGCAAACCAGCTTCTACCTGATCGTAAAGGGCAAATTCGGCCTCACGGGCGTCCAATAATCGGCGCAGTGTTGTTGGGGGCAAAGAAAGCGGCTCTGCTATTGATTTGTTGGCTTTGGGCGCATTTACCGGAATTCCAAGACGTTTTTCAAAATATGTGAAGACCTCATTTATTCTGGTATATGGATAGATCCTGTCAGCGACTGGCACCTCCTTATCCGCACATAAAAATCGAAACTGAGACCCGATATGCGCAAATGGAGGTGGATCTTTGCAAATCACAGCCTCCACGAATTCTTCAAATGTAATGTTGGCTGTGCTGTTTGATGTACCGTTTAACACGGGTCTCGATCTATATCGATACCAGCTGCCCAGCCATTCAAGTGGGTCGCGCATTACTGCTACCTGCTCAAACTCTGCAGGATCATGTGGCGAAAACAGCTTTTTAAACTTTCGCATTGTACCCGCTTTTGCGTGTTTCAGGCGGGGGGGATTGTTAAAGGCAACATCAGCATACGGTCGTAGAACTGATTCAATTGCTGTGCTGCCGGTTTTTGGCACAGCAAGGTAGATCAGCCTTTGCGGCCAGAAAATTAACATTACCGCTTCCTTTGCGTTGTTGTTGCTGCGTTTTTATAATGCTTTGGGTGGTTAACCAACTGTTAAGCTTATCTGTGAAATATATAAAAGAACAAATTCTATTTGAAATGTTCTCTTTTTACCCCCATAAGTGAGAACAAGAGGAGAACAAATGAAGAATTGCCGGACTGGCTCCGGTGTGGGATAAGGACAGTATTCAATGGCAACGGCAGATTTACTGAGCATGACAGATAAGAAAAACACCGACCGCCAAAAGGCGCTCGACTCCGCACTGGCCCAGATCGAACGCCAGTTTGGTAAAGGTTCAATCATGAAACTGGGCGATGGAAACGCTGTCCAGGAAATCGAAGCAACGTCGACGGGTTCGCTTGGTCTCGATATTGCGTTGGGTATCGGAGGCTTACCGAAGGGTCGGATTGTCGAAATTTATGGTCCTGAGAGCTCAGGTAAAACGACATTAACCCTGCACTGCATCGCAGAAGAACAAAAAAAAGGTGGGGTTTGTGCATTTGTGGATGCAGAACATGCGCTTGATCCACAATATGCAAAGAAACTGGGCGTTGACCTGGATGAGTTGCTGATTTCACAGCCCGATACCGGCGAGCAGTCTTTGGAAATTGTTGACACTCTTGTGCGTTCCGGTGCCGTCAGCATGGTTGTCGTCGATTCAGTTGCCGCATTGACACCTAAGTCTGAACTTGAAGGTGACATGGGGGATAGTTCTGTGGGGGTTCACGCCCGCCTGATGAGCCAAGCCATGCGAAAACTGACGGGTTCCATCTCGCGTTCTAACTGTATGGTTGTTTTCATCAACCAAATCCGGATGAAAATTGGTGTTATGTTTGGTTCACCTGAAACCACGACGGGGGGCAACGCACTGAAATTTTATAGTTCTGTCCGTCTTGATATTCGTCGTATCGGTGCGATCAAGGATCGTGATGAAATCGTTGGCAACCAGACCCGTGTGAAAGTGGTTAAAAACAAAGTTGCGCCACCGTTCAAACAGGTTGAATTCGACATCATGTATGGCGAAGGAATTTCAAAAATGGGTGAACTTCTGGATCTCGGTGTGAAGGCCGGTGTTGTTGATAAATCTGGATCTTGGTTCTCATATGGTGATGAACGTATCGGGCAGGGGCGCGAAAACGCAAAGAATTACTTGCGAGAACACACCCGTTCAGCACTGGAAATTGAAGATAAAATTCGTGCCGCGCATGGGCTGGAATTCGACATGCCACCTGGCATGGGCGAAGATGATGATGTTCTTGATGGATAAGGTCTGAAAGCCTGTCTGTAAGACAGCGCTGCAGAGATCCAGAATGGATTTAAGAAACCTCGAAAGTAGAACACTTTCGGGGTTTTTTCGTGGAATTTCCCAAAATCAGTGTGATCATACCCTTCGCCGGTGGACAGCCGGTTCAGCGAGAGATAAATGTCGTAAAAGTCAGTTACCAAACGCGAAAGACCGACCATCATGCCCGGACTTAATGATATCCGATCTACATTTCTGAACTTCTTTGATAAGAATGGTCACGAAGTTGTCGACAGCTCGCCACTTGTGCCACGTAATGACCCAACTCTGATGTTCACAAACGCGGGGATGGTGCAATTTAAAAACTTGTTTACCGGAGTTGAAACGCGGGATTATCAACGCGCCACGACCAGTCAAAAATGTGTGCGGGCCGGCGGAAAACACAATGATCTGGATAATGTGGGTTATACCGCGCGCCATCACACGTTTTTTGAGATGCTCGGGAACTTCAGTTTCGGCGATTATTTCAAAGAAGACGCCATTCCATTCGCTTGGGATATGATCACCAAAGAGTTCGGCATTAACAAAGATAAACTTCTGGTAACGGTTTATCACGACGATGACGAAGCGGCGAACATCTGGAAGAAATACGCGGGTCTGTCTGATGATCGCATCATTCGCATCGCGACCGATGACAATTTCTGGTCCATGGGCGCGACTGGTCCTTGCGGTCCATGTACTGAAATTTTCTATGATCACGGCGATCACATCTGGGGTGGCCCTCCCGGTTCGCCTGAAGAAGACGGCGATCGGTTCATCGAAATCTGGAACCTTGTGTTCATGCAGTATGAACAATTCGAAGACGGTCGCCGCGAGAACCTACCAAAGCCTTCAATCGATACCGGCATGGGGCTGGAACGCATCGGCGCGCTGATGCAAGGCAGCCATGACAATTATGATACGGACCTGTTTAAGGCACTGATCGAAGCATCAGCGCATGCCACCAGCGTCGACCCTTATGGCGACAAAAACGTGCATCACCGAGTGATTGCGGATCACCTACGTTCAACATCATTTTTGATCGCTGATGGTGTGTTGCCGTCAAATGAAGGCCGTGGTTATGTGCTGCGCCGTATCATGCGCCGTGCCATGCGCCATGCGCATATTCTAGGTGCAAAAGACCCGGTGATGCATCGCTTGGTCCCCGAATTGGTCGCGCAAATGGGTCAGGCATTTCCTGAACTATCTCATGGTCAAACCATGATCGAAGAAACGCTTCTGAATGAAGAAACCCGTTTTCGTCAGACACTTGACCGGGGTCTGACATTGTTAGACGCCGAGGTTTCTAAGTTACCAGACGGCGCTGACCTTCCTGGGAAAGCGGCGTTTAAGCTTTATGACACATACGGTTTCCCACTTGATCTGACACAAGATGCGTTGCGTGAACAAGGCCGTGGTGCGGATGTTGATGGCTTCAATGCAGCGATGGAAGAACAGAAAGCCAAGGCGCGCGCGGCATGGTCTGGTTCTGGTGATGCGGCTGATTCCACAGTGTGGTTCGACATCGCCGACAAAAACGGCGTCAGTGAATTTCTTGGCTATGACACAGAGGTCGCCGAGGGGCAGGTTTTGGCTTTGGTTGCTGGTGGTAAAACACTAGACAAGGCCGTGACGGGTGACGAGATTCAGATCGCTTTGAACCAAACACCGTTCTATGCGGAAAGCGGTGGTCAGGTTGGCGACAGCGGTGAATTGATCACTGAAACAGGCAAAGCCACGATCACAGATACGCGTAAAACAGCAGGTGTATTTGTCCACATTGCGCAAGTGACCGATGGCGAAATTACGGTTGGCCAAGGGGCTGAACTGAAAGTTGACCACATCCGTCGCGGCCAAATTCGCGCCAACCATTCGGCCACGCATTTGTTGCATGAGGCGCTTCGTGTGCATCTTGGCGAACATGTTGCACAACGCGGATCGTTGAACGCGGATGATCGTTTGCGCTTCGATTTCTCGCATAATGCTGCGATGTCTGGCGCTGAAATTAAGCAAGTTGAACAGGATGTTAATACTTTCATCCGTCAAAACACTGCGGTTGAAACCCGTATAATGACGCCAGATGATGCCCGCGCCCTTGGTGCGCAGGCGTTGTTTGGTGAAAAATACGGTGATGAAGTCCGTGTTGTGTCCATGGGCCGTGAAAACGGTTCCGGCAAGGGCAATGATGGCGACACATATTCGCTGGAACTTTGCGGTGGGACACATGTGCGTCAAACCGGTGATATCGGCATGTTTGTTTGTCTTGGCGATAGCGCGAGCTCCTCTGGTGTTCGTCGGATCGAAGCGCTGACCGGGCAGGCGGCGTTTGATTATCTTGCGGCGCAAAATGACCGGATGAACGATCTTGCCGGTAATTTGAAAGCGCGTGCAGAAGATGTGCCGGAACGTGTCAAAACCCTGATGAGTGAACGCAAATCTCTGCAAAACGAAGTGGCGGATCTGCGCAAGCAACTGGCGATGGCAGGCAGTGGTGGTGCAAGCCCCGATGCGGAAAACGTCAATGGAATCAAGTTCTTCGCGCAGCTTGTTGAAGGCGTTTCCCCGCGTGATTTGCCGTCCCTGATTGATGAACATAAGACCCGCCTTGAAAGCGGTGCCGTTCTGTTGATCGCAGATGCTGGCGGCAAAGCTGCGGTTGCGGCGGGTGTCACGGATGATCTGAAAGACACGCTTTCTGCGGTTGATCTTGTGCGCGCTGCGGTGCCGGAACTTGGCGGTAAAGGCGGCGGCGGTCGCCCGGATATGGCGCAAGGCGGCGGCAAATCAGTTGAAAACGCGGAGGCCGCGATCAGCGCAGCCAAAGCCATTATCGGAGGATAAATCATGGGTGCTCTCTGGATTGCGCACGTCACTGTGACGGATGAAGACGCTTACGGCAAATACGCCAAACTGGCGGGGCCAGCGATTGCGAAACATGGCGGCGAATTCATCGCGCGCGGTGGTCGTTTTGTTCAGCTTGAAGGCAAGGAACGCCCGCGCAATGTCGTGGCCAAATTTCCTGATGTGGATACGGCCGTGGCTTGTTACCATTCGCCTGAATATCAGGAAGCGCTTGCGCACGCGCGTGATGCGTCTGAACGCGAGTTGATGGTTGTTGAAACCAGTGAATGAACTTTCGCCCCTGCGGGTGTGGTGTATTATTACACGCGCAGGGGCGGGTTGGATGTATCACCTGATGTTACTAATCAATTGGTCTTACTGATAAATTTAAACTGAGATATGCAGATTCGCCGTGTTCGGCTGGGCGATAAAGTGAGATACCCCAACGCCGTGGATCAAATGCTTCATACTCAAACCACGTCCAATGCAACGGCCATCTGAGAGCTTTGTTTTCTTCAAATTGCAGTTGCGGCAACCATTCAGCTACTTTTCCAGTCAGGGCAATTTTGATGAACTCGCGTTCTGAATGCGTCAAATGTTTTAGTATATCACTGACAGTGCAGTCCGTCGAATACCCGCGGTCCGTCTAACTTATTTGAAGCCCAGATTTTTCGTCTATCCAAATATTTGCTCCCGGTGGGCCATGAAACCTTGTTAGGTCTCTTGGTTCTGAAAACGCATTCCCCCGAGACATGGGCAGACAGTGCGTTTCAAAGAGTCTTAGGAATGCAGTTGCGCGATACTCGACAGGGTTGAAGTATCGGTATTGCCCTAGGCCGAAGGCGAAGTACAGACAAAGAAACGCAATGTATTTGAGCTGCTTGATCATGCATAACCCCCATCTGAATTACGTAAAAGGCGGCCTGAATACAGACCGCCTTTCATCTTGCACTAAATACTCATCACCCGAAGGGGCGAACGGAGCCTTAGCCGTTTGAACGTGCGTGGCGCTTGCGCTCATGTGGATCAAGGTAACGTTTGCGCAGACGGATGTTGTTTGGCGTGACTTCAACCAATTCATCGGTGTCGATGTAAGCAATCGCTTCTTCCAAAGACAAGGTGATTGGTGTTGTCAGGCGCACTGCTTCGTCGGTGCCAGAGGCACGAACGTTGGTCAGTTTCTTACCTTTCAGCGGGTTCACTTCCAGGTCGTTTTCACGGGAGTGCTCACCAATGATCATGCCCTGGTAAACGTCAACCTGTGCGCCAATCATCATTTTGCCGCGATCTTCCAGGTTCCACAAAGCATAGGAAACAGAGGTGCCGTTTTCCATGGAAATCAGAACACCAGCGCGACGGCCAGGGATTGCACCTTTGTGCGGCGCCCAGTCGTGGAATACACGGTTCAAAACACCAGTGCCGCGCGTGTCGGTCAGGAATTCGCCGTGATAACCGATCAGGCCACGGGAAGGCACATGGGCGATGATGCGTGTTTTGCCAGCACCGGCAGGGCGCATTTCTGTCAACTCGCCTTTGCGGGTGCCTGTCAGCTTTTCGATCACCGCGCCGGAATATTCGTCATCCACGTCAATGGTGACTTCTTCGATTGGTTCATGGCGTGCGCCGTCGATGTCCTGGAACAGAACCTGTGGGCGTGAGATTGAAAGTTCAAACCCTTCGCGACGCATGTTCTCGATCAAAACACCCATCTGAAGTTCGCCGCGACCGGCAACTTCAAAGGCTTCACCACCAGGCGTGTCGGAAATCTTAATCGCAACGTTGCCTTCAGCTTCTTTCATCAGACGGTCACGAATAACGCGCGACTGAACTTTTTTGCCATCGCGGCCAGCCAGCGGGCTGTCGTTGATGCCGAAAGTTACGGTGATTGTGGGCGGATCGATTGGCTGTGCGGGCAGGGGCGTGTCAATGGATGGGTGCAGCAGAGAATCCGCAACTGTGGATTTGGTCATGCCAGCCACAGAAACAATGTCGCCAGCTTCGGCCACGTCGATTTCCTGTTGCGCGAGGCCACGGAACGCCATGATTTTGGTGGCGCGGAAGTTTTCGATCAATGTGCCGTCGCGTGACAGCGCTTTGATGTTTTCGCCAGCTTTCAATGTGCCTGCTTCAACGCGACCGGTCAGCATACGGCCTAGGAATGGGTCGGAACCCAATGTGGTCGCGAGCATTTGGAAAGGCTCAGCTTGACGTGAAATCTGTGCAGGTGCTGGAACGTGTTCCAGGATCAGGTCGAACATTGCGGTCAGATCTTTGCGCGGACCGTCCAGTTCCATGTCAGCCCAGCCATTGCGGCCAGATGCGTACATGGTTGGAAAGTCAAGCTGCTCGTCGGTGGCGTCAAGGCTTGCGAACAGGTCAAAACATTCGTCCAACGCGCGATCTGGTTCGCCGTCTGGTTTGTCAACTTTGTTCACCACAACGATTGGGCGCAGACCCAAGGCAAGCGCTTTTGATGTCACGAATTTTGTTTGTGGCATTGGGCCTTCTGCGGCGTCAACCAGCAGAACAACACCGTCAACCATGGACAGAATGCGTTCAACTTCGCCGCCAAAGTCAGCGTGACCAGGAGTGTCAACGATGTTGATGCGTGTGCCGTTCCATTCCACAGATGTGGGTTTCGCAAAAATCGTAATGCCGCGTTCGCGTTCCAGATCGTTGCTGTCCATGGCGCGTTCTGCAACGGCCTGGTTGTCCCGGAAAACACCGGATTGTTTCAGAAGCTCATCCACCAAGGTCGTTTTGCCGTGGTCAACGTGAGCGATGATTGCGATATTTCGAAGATCCATCGGTTGGGTCCGTCCTGCCAAGTCATGCGTTTCGTGCGTTGATGCGGCCCTATCGTGCAGTGGCAGAAAAAGCCAGCCTTAAATGACAAAATTGCAGCTTTCCTTAACAGATGCGCAGCAATCACACTGACATAAGGGTTTCACGTACGTCTCGTGCCCTACGGCGGCTGACGGGCACAATATCGCCATTCTCCATTTTACATTCCCAAGCAGAGCCCGCACGGCGCAGATCATGGACCTGATCCCGCATGACCCAATGGGAACGATGACATTGCAGACCGTTATATACCGACAGCTTTTCAACGGCCTCAGTAAAGGGCATCAATTCAAGATAGGTGGCCGTTGTGGTTATCAGGGCGACATAATGATCCTGAGCCTCCGCACGGATCAGTTTTGTGTCCCGATCCGGTGTAATAGATGTAAAAAGACGATGCAGAGCTGGTGGGGGGGCGGGCTCTGATGACGGAAGTGGCGCTGGTATGACCTCTCGTTTGTCTTCGGCTGCATCAACCGCATAGATCACCAATGTCATGACGACGCCGATAATCACACCGTTGTCGGCCACGCCGATAAATTCGCCTAGATACCAGATGTGAAGATCTCGAAAACCGTTTTCTGGCGGGACCTCGGTACCCGAGAAAATATCGATCGACAGAGAAACCAAGGCAAAGATAAAGGGCATGATCGCAATCGCAAGCCAAGGCAGAGCGCGGGTGTTTACCTGATATTTCACCATCATCATAAAGGCCCCAAGCCAGAGACAGGCGGCAAAGGTGAAATGCAGAAACCAGTGCAAGTAAGCCGCGATAACATGCAACCCCTGGGAACTTTCAGGTTCCATCAGTGAAATCAAAAGACTGATGAGAGCACCGTAAAATAGAATATTTGGCAACGCGTTCTGCCACGTCACTTCTTCCGGGCGCTCGTGTCCTTTGACTGCACGTTTAAATCCGCGCTGAAAAGCCTGATAACCTGCCATCTTCGCTCTCATCTCTGTCCGTATGGATGTCTATTGTGGATAATTCATTGTTGGCTGAGATTTCAAGCCAATGAGCTTTCCGTGGGTGGTTTTGTGTCGACCGTTCGCGCAAGATTGGCGACCGTCAACGCATCTTACGTCCCAGTGCTGCATTCATCATGGAGTGTGGCGCATCTTCATCGTCTCTGCCGTTTCACCAAACGGAGACACGAAATGTACCACAAAAAATCCCAATCTTACGCGTACCCATCACCCATAAATCAGATATTTGTGGTTCTCATTATCACGGCATGTTTTCAGGCGTTTTTTGCAAGTTTCCCGAATGTGGACATATGGTTGTCATCCATATTTTACGAGGAAGGGCAGGGATTTGCTCTTTCGCGTTCTCACACAATCAAACTGGTTCGTGACATCTGCAATGTGATGATCACAGGCTTTGGTGTCATAGCGTTTATAAGTTGTATCGTTGCCTGCTTAGGGTATCCGACAGCGGGCATTCCCGCCCGAGTTTGGGGATTTATCAGCGCTTTATATCTGCTTGGGCCTGTTATTTTAGTAAATGGCGTTTTGAAAGCGAACTCAGGCCGTGCACGGCCTGTTCATATCGAAGAATTCGGCGGTGAGCGCATATTTACACCTGCATTTGAGTTCACAGATCAATGTGTCAGCAATTGTTCATTCGTATCAGGAGAAGCCTCTGGATCCACAGCCTTCCTTATTTCGATATTTCTTGTGACAGCGTTCATAGGTCAACGGAAATGGCGCTTAACTTTGCGGATCTCTGCCGCCGGAATTGCACTTGCGTGTACGGCGTTTCGCATTCTCTTGGGGCGTCACTTCCTGTCCGATGTGATTTTCGCAGTCCTGTTTGTGGTTTTGATTGCCCTTATTTTGAACGGACTAAGTCAGCGCGCAATCAAGTTGAAACTTCAAGCTGCTCCGAAATCAGTGGGTGGCGCTGCCTGAGAATAGGTTGATCACCAGAACCCCAACCAAGATCAAGGAAAGACCAAGAATGGCGGGCAGGTCCAGTTTCTGACCAAAGGCCACAAAGCCAATGACTGCGATCAAAACAATGCCAAGCCCTGACCAAATTGCATACACGATGCCCACGGGCATGTATTTTAAAGTCAGCCCCAGCAGATAGAATGAGATTCCATAGCTGATCACCACAAGAAGCGATGGTAAGGGGCGTGTGAATTGTTGGCTGGCCTGCATAGAGGCCGTGCCGATGGTTTCCGCAATCACAGCGCAGATCAGATAAATATAGTGCAGGGGCATGGGCGATCCTGAGGGAAGGCTGCGGTTTTGCTATCAAAGCGGCAGCTCGGTGGTTTCTTTCAGTTCTTCCATAACAAAAGACGCGGAAACATCTGACATGTCTACCCTCGAAATCAGCCTTTGATATAAAGCATCGTAATCTTTTACATCCTGCACACGCGCCCGGATCAGGTAATCCAGATCGCCAGTCATACGATAGGCCCCCAAAATTTCAGGCATTTCACGCGTTGCCCGGGCAAAATGTTTCAGCCAGTTTGCAT
Source organism: Halocynthiibacter sp. (assembly GCF_049608145.1). Lineage (NCBI taxonomy): Bacteria > Pseudomonadati > Pseudomonadota > Alphaproteobacteria > Rhodobacterales > Paracoccaceae > Halocynthiibacter > Halocynthiibacter sp. Next base: position 5,591 of record NZ_JBMYXF010000056.1, on the reverse strand, counting down.
CATGGGATTTGGTCCGGATTTGAATGAACACCGTCAGAGACAGGTTCAGCATTTCAGGATCAAGCAGGGTCACGCGCCCTTTGATCACACCTGCATCTTCAAGCGCTTTCACGCGTCGCCAACAGCCGTTGCGTGACAGGCCTGCTGCTTCGCCCAGGGCTTCAAGGCTTAGGGATGCATCCCGTTGCAAAAGTTTTAGAATCCTTCGATCTATTTCATCAAATGTCACCATGTTTCATTTATACTGGGGATAACATCACGATATCAAGGCAAATTTTCCAAAGAAAGGGAACACTTCTCAGGTGGGGGCGGGTAAATTGGCCGAACGCGAAGATCGATAAATCAGAACAGGACAGAACCATGATTGATAAAGTATTCCTCGACCATCCACGTTCCGTTGAGGAAAGCTATCTTGAACATGCTGCTTTTGCGGGAAAGTTCTCGTTCAAATTGTTCCTTGCGGCATCCGCAGCGCTTGTGCATGCGGTCATTCCTTGCCTGTTTGAAAAAACCGCCAGCACAATGATCGCGGAAATGTATGCGAAAACCCATAATCGCGGTAAGTAAATTCCGAATTATGAGTTTTGAGACGACGGAGAAAGACAGGTGCAACGCCAGGGTTGCCCTGTCTTTTCTTTGTAAACCGTGTATACGCCCGGAAACTTTGGGTATGGAACAGAAAGCCAGATTATGTGTAGATGGGCCGCCTTTATTGGCCAACCAATTTTTCTTGAACAGGTGATATCTGCGCCTGCTCATTCACTTCTGGTGCAAAGCCAGGCTGCTGAGGAAGCTAAGACCGCAATCAATGCGGATGGTTTTGGGGTTGCGTGGTATGCGCATCTTCCCACGCCGGGCTTGTATCGCGATGTTTTGCCTGCATGGTCCGATCCAAATCTTGCCTCTATTGCGCGTCAGATCAGGTCAGGTCTTTTCCTGGCCCATGTTCGTGCCTCGACCGGTTCTGCGATCAGTCGCAACAATTGCCATCCTTTTGCGTCTGGTAACTGGAGCTTTATGCACAATGGTCAGATCGGTGGTTTTGAGAACTTCCGCCGCAGCGCTGATATGTTGATTCCAGATGAACTATACGGTGAACGCAAAGGCGCAACTGACAGCGAGGTTCTGTTCTTACGCGCCATGCATTATGGGCTTGATCATGATCCGGGTGGGGCCCTGTGTAAGGCTGCCCGAGATTTGCATGCCTTGTCGCGTGAACGCGGGGAAACCCCACATTTGCGGCTGTCCGTTGCTATGTCCGATGGCAACCGATTGTTTGCCGCCCGCGCAAGTTCTGATCATATTGCCCCGACGGTCTATTATCGTCGGTGCGAGAAATCTGAAGGCTGGATGGTGGTGTCAGAACCGCTGGAAGACGGGCAGGCGGGGTGGATCGAATTGCCGCCTGGGAAGCTTGCGACATTCACCCAGGATGAGGTGTCGTTGCAGGATTTCTGTGTCGGCTGATCAGCGGGCGATGTAACGATCCTTGCGGTGGTTCATGCCAATCGCAAGGTTTGTGATCAGCGCGCCCAACAGGGAAAACGCGACCAGAGGCAGATCCAGCACCAGCAAGGCAATACTGAAAATCACGCCATCCACCGTCAACTGGAACCAACCGGCACGAAATCCTGTGCGTTCCTGAATATAAAGGGCCAGGACACCAATGCCCCCAAGGCTTGCGCCATGACGAAACAGGATTAGCAAGCCTGATCCTGCCAGGGATCCCGACAATACAGCGCCAAACCAAGGGTTCAGGTGGTTGAAGTTGACCATTTCAGGCATGATTTCCATCAAAACCGATACAAACGCGACCGCCAGAAATGTCTTCAGGGTGAAGATCGGTCCCAAACGAAACCAAGCCAGCAGGTAAAATGGTATGTTCAGAACAAAAAAGATCAATCCGAATTCCCAAGCCGTAATATAGGACAGCAAAACACCCAATCCGGCGGTCTGGCCTGTAATCAGTCCCAATTTTGTTAAAAGCGCCACAGAAAAACTGCACATCAACGTGCCGATGCCAATTGCTATCGCGTCTTCGTACCAAGCATGATGGGCCTGACGGTGGGGTTCTTTATGACCTTCGGGTGGCTTTGAACGGATGTGTTTTGACATATCTCTGCCAGTTGTTGTGTGTCATTGGTCTGACCGGTGCGAAGGAAAATGTCAAAGGGCCATAGGGACGCAGCATGGATGGCAGGTCGCACGCATATGGTTGCGCTGAACCGGTTTTTATTGTCTGCAAGATCTTCCACAGACTGCTGTCGTAAATTTTGAGACAGTGAGGCGAAGCTTTGCAGCTCGCCCTTGCATTCAGCGAGTTCCAAATGCTTTATGCAACTATGTTGAATGCGAACCTAATCAGCAGATTTACTCTGTCTTTTCTGATGCTGTCGTCTGTGATGGCCAGCCGGGTTGCGGGCGATGAAATTCGGGTTGCGGTTGCATCAAATTTTCTAACGTCGGCACAGGAATTGTCTGAGTTGTATGAGGATCAGACCGGCGGTGACGTCGCCCTGATCAACGGATCGTCGGGTACATTGTATGCGCAGATTGTAAATGGCGCGCCTTATGATCTGTTTTTGTCGGCAGATCATGCGCGCCCCCTGGCATTAAGTAATGCTGGTCTGTCAGGCCCGCCCGTGGCTTACGCCCATGGGGCTGTGGTGTTGATCCGCAGACCCCATGGAGAGCAATCAGGGGCAAACCCGGATCTGTCAGACGTTTTGCTGAACCGCACTGCCATTGCTGATCCGGCGGTGGCTCCTTATGGGGCTGCTGCGCTTGCGATATACGAAGAACTCAACATCCCAGAAGCAGAGCGAAACCTTATTTACGGGGCCAATGTGTCTGCCGCTGCCGGGTTGTTTGTATCCGGGAATGTGGATCAGGCCTTTATATCAAATTCTCTTGCACGACATCTGACGACAGGTGAAGGCAGGCTGGACAATATTGAAATCTTAGATCGCGCGATCGGACCTGTCGTGTCGCAATATGCTGTGATTGTTTCGGAGCACCCTGGCGCACAGACGTTTTTGGATTTGATCCGGTCTGAGGAGGGCACTTTAATACTGGCCCGTCATGGCTATCTGTCCATCGAGGGTGTAACCGACTGATGGAGATGTTTTCCGAAATTTGGCCAGCCATTTGGCTGACACTGCAATTGGCATTTTTCAGTACATTGATCCTGATGATTATGTCTGTTCCTCTGGCATGGTGGCTGACGGTTTCAACCCGACGTTTCAAACCATTGATCGAAGCTTTGGTGACATTGCCACTTGTATTACCGCCGACAGTGATTGGCTTTTATCTGTTGATCCTGATGAGTCCGAATGCGTTTCTTGGTGGGGCGTGGATGTCTATCACAGGTGAAACACTGGCATTCTCATTCGCCGGGCTTTTGTTGGCGTCCGTAATCTATTCACTTCCTTTCGCCATTCAGCCCCTGCGCGGCGCGTTTGAAACGATTGGATCATCTCATCGTGAAGTGGCGGCAACATTGGGGGCATCACCAATACAGGCGTTTTTCTCTGTTGTTTTGCCTTTGTCCCGCCGAGGTTTGCTGTCGGCAGCAGTGCTGAGTTTTGCGCATACACTGGGTGAATTTGGCATTGTATTGATGGTGGGTGGTAATATTCCTGGGCGTACCCGTGTGATTTCTATTGAAATTTTCAACAGGGTTGAAACGCTAGATTATGACGTCGCGCATCTTTTATCTGCCGGCCTTCTGATTGTGTCTTTCTTGGCATTGACGGTGACATATTTTCTGGGACGGGAACGTCGGAGATGAGCCATCTGAAACTCGATATTATGACAGAGCAGGGTGGCTTTCAGTTGAAAGCGCGCTGTGACATTCCATTGTCCGGTATCACAGCGCTTGTGGGACGCAGTGCCAGTGGTAAATCCAGCCTGCTGCGTGCAATCGCGGGACTTTCCCCCTGTGATGGAGACATCACATTTGACGGGGAGGCTTGGAACCGCGCAAAAAAGCCGATGGTCCCGGCATATAAACGGCGTATTGGTTTTGTTTTTCAGGATATCCGGTTGTTTGAACATCTGAATGTCGAACAAAACATTTCCTATGCCAACCGATGGAATAAAACCAGTGGTGCATCCGCTAGGTTATTGCAGGAAATCATCGAGATTATGGATCTTGGTCCGCTAATGTCGCGATCCTCAATGCTGTTGTCTGGCGGAGAAAGACAGCGTGTTGCTCTTGCGCGGGCGCTTGCAGCACAGCCACGACTGTTGCTTTTGGATGAACCCCTGACGGGTCTGGATCCGCAGCAGAAAGAACGGCTTATTCCACGTATTCAGGGCGCGCTTGAACGTGCAGAGTGCCCTGCAGTTTTTGTAAGTCACGATCGCGGCGAAGTTTCACGTCTTGCAGACAAGGTTCTGGGGATATCTGACGGACAAATTACGGAAATGCGGGATGGTTTGCCGAGGCTGCATGGTTGGCTCTGCGATGGTAAGGTCTGCCTGTCTGGGCAGAAAGTTCTTGAAAATGGTGTTCCCAAACCTGTTGAAAAGATAAGCGGCGTACAGCACATACGTTTTCGCATCCTGCCGGACTATACGTTTTTTACCGAACAACACCCTGGGTATTCTTCTTCTGAAATCTGCTGTGAAGTGCAAGTCTTGGATCGCTCAGTTTCCAGTGCAACAATACGGCTGGCAGATGGGCAGACCTTTGGGTTTCCCGTGTCATCGTCACATCAAGACCTTCTGCAGCCAGGTAAAGACTGTTGGCTTTTGTCCCACAACCTTGCGGTCGGCTAAGTTTATTGAAACATTGATTCGCATTTTGCAACTGATATTGTTTCCATTCTTGAATCGGAAGCGATCATTTATCTTATTGTTTCGATTTCAGAATGTCGGTTAGCCGCTGAATGCGAAAGTTCACAGTTGGATTTTGATGTCTGAAACACCACCAAATTGGCAATGTCATAACTGTGGTTTTGCATAACCTAGCGACAGCTTTTTCAAAAACGCGATTGTTTGAATTTTTAAAACCTTTTCAATATCTTATTGGGCGAATAACTGCGTGGGTATTTTGGTACGTGGCGCCTGCATTTAAGATGGCAATCGTACAATGGGGGTGGCTTTTTATCCAGATGGGTCCGTTGTTATTCCTCTCTTGAAACCAAAACGTTAACAACTTTTTCCTTTCTTTTAGCGAAACCTAGATCCTTAATAACATTGCACAACTGGAAAATTGAATGAGAATCTCTGACGGCAGAGGACTTCGTTCTATTCAGGAACTCAGATGCAGTTTGTTCTGTGGGTTCAGTTAGCGGAGTGCTTTGTTATCCGAAAGATGAGCGCCTTAGGGCGATGTCCCGGAACCGCGTTTCCCTTTGTTTCATTAGTATTGTCCGGTGCGGAATACATTGCGCCATTAGTGAATTCTCATGTCTGACATCAGCTGTCGGGCACGCGTACAAAGGTATATGTAAATGAATGACTTTACGCTAGATTTTAGCGATACCGGTTCAGACGGTACAACCAATTACGTTAATGGCACAGACACGGTGAGTTATGACTGAATCTGGTGTTTTGGCAGTTTGAAGGTTGGCGGCGTATCTGGT
>NZ_JBMYXF010000055.1:0-18203 GCF_049608145.1 Halocynthiibacter sp. | reverse complement strand
ACCCGCCCCGCAGGGAACCCATCCCCTAACGACGGGCGCGGCATGGATCTGTTGGCAAACCGGTGTTCCTGATTGTCCTGCGTCACAAGAACAACACCAAACCCCGACGCCCCGGACAAAGCGCTGAGCGCCTCAAGCCCGGCTGAAAACGCAGGATCAATATCCCCGTCGCATATGAATGGAAGCTCCGACACGCGTATGCCCTCTGATAATGAATAAATACCAAACAGCAAAAAACAGGGAATCAGCCCCGGTTAACAAAACAATAACAAAACTAAAACTATGAAAATCTGGTGGCAAAATGTCCCATTTATGACTTTTCAATAACAGAAATAAGGCGAAACCGCGGCGCAGTTGTGCGTGAAATACGCCACACACCAATAGGTTGGGGCCCGCCAGAGGCAGACCCTTTAAAATAAGTTAATTTAGCGGGAAGACACCTATGCGCAAGCTTGTGCGCTGTCACCTGCGAAGCTCATCTGTCGCATATGCTGAGGCGTACTTTTGTATTCTTTATTAAACCAGCGCGTCAGATTACAACGTGATCCAAAGCCGGTTGCAACAGCAATTTCCGGCAACGACAGGCTTGTATGTTGCAGCAATTGCTGGGCCCGCTCTAGGCGCAATGCGCGATAGGCCGGCAGTGGGGACGTGCCCGCTTTTTCCTGAAAACGCCGTTCCAGTTGACGTGTAGACACGCCAGACATCTGGGCGATTTCCTTAATCTTCAAAGGGTCTTCTATGTGTTCCTGCATGACCTTCAAAGCACCCACAATCAATGGGTCGTCACAGGCGCTTTGACGCAGCTGCATGAAAGCACGGGACGAATTTTCACGGTTCTGGGACAGGCCCAGGTATTCACCGATCGCATCCGCCAGGAAGTGACCGTGATCTTGCTGAATAATCTCAATCAACAGGGGCAGGGCAGCGAAGGCACTGATGGCGCTGTGAATCCGGCCAGATTTGGCTGTCGCCGCACCTTCGGTCTGTTCCTCTAGGTTTTCTTCCATGGCAGCCGCGCGGAAATTGGGGTGAATGGCAACCTTATGGCCCCCATTCATCGCCCCGTCAGACAGCAGAAAAATGGCGCTGCCGATCAAGATGCTGCGTTGCGAAAGGCGCAGAGTTTGCACAAGACGACTGCGTTGGGCGGTGTTCAGCTTCCAACGTTGATGCAAATCCCCCAAAAGGATCACGGTACGGCGCTGCCAGTAACGCGGATCATTTTCAATCGGCGAAGACAGGCTATGCACTGAAACACGGTAAGGCGTCGAGGCTATTAGGTCATTGGCTGTCTGAAACACTTCAGCCACCATATGCGCCGCGGAATAAGGAACCGCTTCGGGCAAAATGACAGTGATTTCCTGATGTTGCGATTGTCCCAGGGTCGGGGCAAAAGATTGCATCGCGGCTGTTTGGGCTGGCTCGGAAATTGTCATATTATGTCCTCTCAGATATCCACATCGGGGAAAACGGAACAGAATGTGCCGCCCACATGGGGCGACACCGGGAACGGTATTACGCGCGGACGATCGTGACCGAGCAATGTGCGTTGCGCACAACACGGGCAAGGTTCGGACCGATTTCGTAGTTCGGGAAGTCACCTTTGGCAGAGGCCATAACGATCAGATCGAAACCTTCTTTATGAGCCAGCTTCAGGATCTCGCGGTAAACGCTGCCTTCTTCAACATGAATGGCCACGCCTTCGGCACCATTGCTGTCCAAGATGCTGCGCAGAACGCCCGTGACATGATCTTTCGCACCAGCGCCATAGTTGGCAGGCAGGTTTGGCAGTTGAACGATTTCAGGAATGACCGAAACCACCTCAAGCGTTGCGCCGTAGAATTTCGCCTGCTCCAGTGCAACAGGCAGGGATTTCTTCCAGGATTGATCATCAGTGTGTTCAATCGGAAGCAGGATTTTAGTCGCCATCTGTCATCTCCTAGGATGTGAGTTCAGATAAGGAATTCAGAAAATCCGGGGGCAGGTAGACCCGCCCCCGGGATATTACTTATTCAGCTGGTGTGCCGTTTTCTGTTGCACCATTTGATGCAAAGAATTCGCGTGTCAGCTTGAAAACAACCGGGCTGAGCAGCGCCAGAGCGATCAGGTTCGGGATCGCCATCATTGCGTTCAGCGTGTCTGCCAGCAGCCATACGAAGCCAAGATCAGCTGTCGCACCAAAGTAGATCGCGATGATCCACAGGACACGGTAAGGCATCAGAGCTTTTGCACCGAAGAAGTAGCCTACACATTTTTCACCATAGAAGGACCAGCCCAGGATGGTTGTGAATGCGAAGATGGACAGTGCAATAGCGATCAGGTAGCCGCCGATGCCTGGCAAAGTTGTTTCAAACGCCAGAGACGTCAGAGCTGCACCAGAAATTGCGCTGTAGCCTTCAGTTTCACCATTGGCAACGAAATCAGCAATAGATGCGTCCAGCGCGCCGGAAGCGATGATCGCCAGACCGGTGATGGAACATACGATGATTGTGTCAATGAATGTGCCCAGCATCGCGATCAGACCCTGGTTTACAGGACCAGCAGTAGACGCAGCAGCGTGTGCGATAGGTGCGGAACCCAGACCAGCTTCGTTGGAGAATACACCACGTGCAACACCAAAACGAATTGCCAGCCATACAGCAGCACCAGCAGCGCCACCTTTAGCAGCCCATGGTGTGAACGCGTAGGTAAAGACCTGACCCAGAGCAGAACCAATTGCGCCGATGTTCAGAAGCAGAACGATCAGACCAGCAGCGATATAAGCAACAGCCATGAAAGGAACCAGTTTACCAGCAACCGCACCAATACGTGTGATACCACCAAGGATAACACCCGCAGTCAGAACCATCAGGATCACGCCTGTGATTTTAGGGTCGATAGAGAAGCTTGTGTCCAGAACTTGTGCAACACCGTTTGCCTGTACGCCGTTACCAATGCCGAAAGCAGCAATCGCGCCGAACAGAGCAAAGGCAAAACCAAGCCAGTGCCACTGGGAACCAAGACCGTTTTTGATGTAGTACATCGGGCCACCAACATAGTTGCCCAGCTCGTCTTTTTCACGGTATTTCACCGCAAGAACAGCTTCGGCATATTTGGTTGCCATACCCACAAGGGCTGTCATCCACATCCAGAACAGAGCACCAGGCCCGCCCAGGAACAGCGCAGTCGCAACACCAGCGATGTTACCTGTACCGATGGTTGCGGACAAAGATGTCATCAGCGCGTTGAATGGGCTGATTTGGCCTTCGCCGCCATCTTTACGGCCTGCAAACAACAGTTTGAAACCTGTGCCAAGCTTTGCGATTGGCATAAATTTCAGACCAACCTGGAGGAAAAAACCCACCCCCAGGATCACGGCGAGCATTGGTGCCCCCCATACGATACCGTTAATGGTACCTACAAAATTTGATAACGCTTCCATGGTTTTCCTCCCGTTGCGTTTCTATTTATCTGCCGCCAGTTTGGCCTCACGGGCCTGTTTAAGGGCGGCAAAATCTTCATCTGCATGGAACGAGGACCGCGTCAAAGGGGTCGCTGAAACCCCTAAAAAGCCCTTGGCACGTGCGGCCTGTTCCAGTTTTTCAAAATCCTCAGGTGTCCAGAAACGATCCACTCTGTGGTGTTTTGCGGTAGGTTGCAGATACTGCCCGACCGTCAGGAAATCGACATTGGCGGCGCGCAGATCATCCATGACCTGACGCACTTCCTCTGGCGTTTCCCCAAGACCGACCATCAGGCCGGATTTCGTAAATATCGAAGGATTAGCGCGCTTGGCGTCATCCAGAAGACGCAGCGACTGATAGTAACGCGCACCGGGCCGTACCGTCGGATACAGACGCGGCACAGTTTCAAGGTTGTGGTTGAACACGTCCGGGGCCGCTTCAAAGACAATATCGCCCGCATCGCCCTTGCCCAGAAAATCAGGCGTTAGAACCTCAATCGAGGTCTCAGGACAATTGTGACGCACAGCGCGAATGGTCTGGGCAATGTGATCTGCACCACCATCGTCAAGATCATCACGATCCACAGATGTGATCACCACATGGCGCAGGTTTAGTTTTTGCACAGCTTTCGCCACGCGCCCAGGTTCAAACGCATCCAGCGCATCCGGTTTACCGGTGGCGACGTTGCAGAAAGAACAACCGCGCGTACAGGTTTCGCCCATGATCATCATTGTTGCGTGCTGTTTCGACCAGCATTCGCCAATGTTGGGACAGGCGGCTTCTTCGCACACAGTCGTCAGATCATGTTCCCGCATCAGGCGACGGGTTTCATAATATTCCTGCGATTCAATCTTTTTGCGGCGAATCCACTTTGGCTTGCGGGAAATCGCATTGTCAGGCCGATGGGCCTTTTCAGGGTGTCGCTGGCGAAGGACTGGCGCGTTCATAGACGAAAACCCTTATGCGTGGATCGCGCGGCCAAGCGCATCAAGACAGGCTTCTTTCACCGCTTCCGCCATGGACGGATGCGCGTGACAGGTGGCCGCAATTTCAGAAACAGTGGCGCCTTTGGCCATCGCAAGAACAAGTTCCGCGATCAGGTCACCGCCATGTGCGCCACAGATATGTGCGCCCAAAAGCGTACCATCTGGGCGGGCAAGAACCTTCACCGCACCATCGGTTTCTCCGGAAGAGCGCGCACGAGAATTCGCCATGAAAGCAAACTTACCGCTGATGTAATCAACGCCAGCCTCTTTCAACTGCTCTTCGGTTTGACCGACAGACGCAATTTCAGGATCGGTGTAAACAACGCCAGGCACCATGCCGTAATCCACATGCGCAGCCAGACCTGTCAGCATTTCGACACAAGCAACGCCGTCTTCTTCGGCTTTATGCGCCAGCATCGGGCCAGGAACACAGTCGCCGATGGCGTAGATACCAGAAACGGACGTCTGGAAGCTGCCATCAACCTCAATAAAGCCGCGCTGATTAACCGCGACGCCAAGCGCATCAAGGCCAAGACCATTGGTGACAGGACGACGACCAATCGCCACCAGCACTTTGTCCGCCTCAAGGGTTTCGATTTTGTCTTTGCCAACGCGTTCCATGGTCAGGGTTTGACCGGCGTCTGTTGCGTCAACGGATTTCACCGCGCGTCCCAGCTGGAACTTCAGCCCACGTTTCGCCAAAGCGCGCTGTGCAAGCTTTGCGATCTCGCCATCGATCCCAGGCAGGATGCGGTCAAGATATTCAACCACGGTGACTTTCGCGCCAAGACGGGCCCAAACCTGACCCAGCTCAAGACCGATCACACCTGCACCGATCACCACCAGATGCTCGGGCACCTCAGGCAGTTCAAGCGCGCCCGTGCTCGACACAACATTCACTTCGTCAATCTCAACGCCTGGCAGCGGCGTCGGTTCAGAACCGGTCGCGATCAGGATATTCTTTGTGGTCAATTCACAGGCGTTGTCACCGGATACGGATACTTTGCCCGCTTCTGGAATAGACGCCCAACCTTCGATCAGATCAACATTGTTCTTTTTAAACAGAAACCCGATGCCTTTGGTCAGATCCCCTACGATCTTATCCTTGCGCGCAAGCATGCCAGAAACATCAATGCTGGCCCCTTCGACGGATACCCCGTGGGAGGAGAGATGGGACAGTTCGGCATATTTCGCCGAAGAGGTCAGCAAAGCTTTGGATGGGATGCAACCCACATTCAGGCAGGTACCACCAAGGGCGCCACGTCCTTCAACACAGGCCGTTTTCAGCCCAAGCTGGGCCGCGCGGATCGCTGCAACATAGCCACCAGGGCCGCCACCAATCACGACCAGATCATAATCAGACATTGTTGCCCCACTCCTTGCATTTGATTGCGCTTGGCCCGGTTTCCCGTTAGAAACCTTCATTTCCCCTTAAGGGTCATTTGTTTCCTATAGTGGAATTTTTTATTATAGCAACACTTTTTCTCTGTTTCAGAAATCACATTTTAGAGGGGAAAGCCGTGTTTATAGTCTTGTGGAAACCTTGTTTTTCTTGTTTTCCGGCTTAGATTCCATCCCATACGTCATTGATAAGGGCAGATATTGTGACCAATTTTGAAACGGAAGATATTCGCGCCGCCGTCGCCGCTGACATTCTCACCGAGAAACAGGCTGCAAGCCTTATATCACTTGCACAAACAAGAAACGGTCAACGGGAAGCTATGGCCGCAGAAGATGAACCGTTTGAATTCTTTAAGGGATTTTCTGAGATTTTCGTCACCGTTGGCCTTGGGTTGCTGCTGGCCGGGATGCTGGCATTTAGCGGTGTGATCGGCGGCGGTGTGGCGATGCCCATTGTCGGACTGATCTTCTGTTGGGTGTTTTCCATCTATATTATCCGCAAACGCCGCATGACCCTGCCTGGTATGTTCCTGGCCATGGGTGTGGCTTTGTTTACTGCTGCAACCTTGTTTGCATTCACCGATGATCCGTCCTTCATTGCTCTGTCCATTACCGGTATGATCATGATGGCATTCTATTTCCGAATTTTCCGCCTTCCGTTTTCAATGTTCATCCTTGGCGCATATGCCTTTCTGGGCATTTTCGCACTGATCAGCGGTTATGAATCCCCTAATGATGTGGCTTTGTTTGGCGATGGCCCGTCTTTTGATCTGCAATCCGGGTCCGCCTTTGCCTGGGCATCTCTAATTGCGGGTGTCTTGGCCTTTATGGGGGGCATGTATTTTGATCTGCGCGATCCAAACCGGATTTCACGCCTGTCAGCCACTGGGTTCTGGCTGCATCTGCTGGCCGCGCCCGCTATCGTGAACACAGTTGCCTTCTCTCTGCTCAGTGCCGATGGTAATGTCGCCTATCTGTATACGGCCATTGCACTGTTCTTCATCACCCTTCTGGCGCTGATCATTGATCGTCGATCTTTCCTGACCGCTGGCATTGGTTACCTTGCTGCGATCCTGATCTGGGCCCTTGGCAACAGCTTCAACGAAGGGGCAGGCATCGTCATGACCCTGATCATTCTTGGCGCATTTATCACCGCTCTGGGCGTGTTCTGGGTTCAGATCCGCGCGCGTTTGATGCATATATTACCCAACTTCCCCGGCAAGCACCGCCTGCCACCTTATAAGATGACCATTGTGGAGTCCGAATGACCGACCTTACCCCGCGTGAAATCGTTTCCGAACTTGACCGTTTTATCATCGGTCAGAATGACGCCAAACGTGCCGTTGCTGTGGCTTTGCGCAATCGCTGGCGTCGCAAACAACTGCCTGATGATCTGCGCGAAGAAGTTTATCCCAAAAACATTCTGATGATCGGACCAACAGGTGTGGGGAAAACGGAAATCTCGCGCCGTCTGGCAAAGTTGGCCCGCGCACCGTTTCTAAAAGTCGAAGCCACAAAATTCACCGAAGTTGGCTATGTGGGCCGTGACGTGGAACAAATCATCCGTGATCTTGCCGATGCCGCCATCGGTCAGACCCGCGAACTGATGCGTGAGGAAGTCAAAGCAAAGGCCCATGCCGCCGCTGAAGATCGTGTTCTGCGCGCCATCGCCGGTGAAGATGCCCGCGAAGCCACACTAGAAATGTTCCGCAAAAAGCTAAGCGCAGGCGAACTGGATGACACAGTGATCGAACTGGATGTCGCTGACACATCAAATCCAATGCCAATGTTCGAAGTCCCAGGTCAACCGGGCACCAATATGGGCATGATGAACATTGGTGATCTGTTTGGCAAAGCTATGGGGGGTCGGACGTCTCGTAAGAAAATGACCGTGTCTGAAAGCTATGACATTCTGATCGGTGAAGAAGCCGACAAAATGCTGGATGATGAAACCGTCACCCGCACGGCCTTGGAATCTGTTGAACAAAACGGCATCGTGTTCCTGGACGAAATCGACAAGGTCGCCGTACGGCAGGAAACCCGCGGTGGTGATGTGTCCCGGGAAGGGGTTCAGCGTGATCTTCTTCCTTTGATCGAAGGCACCACCGTTTCCACAAAACACGGTCCGGTCAAAACCGACCACATCCTGTTTATCGCATCCGGTGCATTTCACATCGCAAAACCATCTGATCTGTTGCCAGAACTGCAGGGGCGTCTGCCCATTCGCGTCGAACTGCGTGCCCTCACCGAAGAAGACTTCGTGCGCATCCTGACGGAAACGGACAACGCGCTGACACGTCAATACACCGCCCTGATGGGCACCGAAGACCTGACTGTCACCTTCACCGACGACGGTATTGCAGCCCTTGCCAAAATTGCCGCTGACGTAAACCAAAGCGTGGAAAACATTGGCGCGCGCCGTCTTTATACAGTGATTGAACGTGTGTTCGAAGATCTTGGTTTCTCTGCCCCGGATCGTGCAGGCGAAGAAATCACAGTTGATGCAGCTTTCGTCGAAGAAAATCTGGGCGAATTGGTGAAAACGTCTGATCTGTCACGCTACGTGCTTTAATTCACGAAACCTTATGCTACCCTGTGGAAAATCATTTTGCAGGGTAGCATGCGCCTTTTTCTGATCTTTTCACTGCTGTTTATCACGGCCTGTGCCCCACCTGTGTCACAGATCACCCAGCTGCCTGATGCAGCCGCCCCGGATGACATCCCGGTCTTTTTTGCCACCAGCCGTGCCCCGGATCTTGTGTTGCGCTACGGGGCCGATCGCAGCGAGATAACGGGATATGGCCGATACAATATATCTGTACCACCTGCCCATGAAAGCGGCCAGATCGAATGGCCAAGACGCACACCCGATGCGTTAAAACACTTCGTTGCCACAGGTGAAAACCTCTATGACGGATCCCAAGAGTTTCGCCGGGAACTTGCCTCAGAACTGCGCAAGCGTCCCCGTGGCAACCGGCGTGCAACCATCTATGTACATGGGTTTCTAAACAGTTTCGCTGATGGAATTTACCGTATGGCGCAATTGTCCCATGATTTTGAAAACCCTGATATTGCAGTGCATTATTCCTGGCCCAGTGCCGCGCACCCATTGGGATATTTGCATGACCGGGATTCTATGCTGTTCGCAAGGCGTGGTCTGGAAGAGTTGATCCATGATGTCAAAGCCGCTGGTGCCCAGGAAATTCTGCTGGTCGGACATTCCATGGGTGGCCTTTTATCAATGGAAGTCATACGCACCATGGCCCTGCGAGACAGTGATCAGATGCTACGCATGATTGACGGTGTGGTGCTGATTTCCGCAGATATTGATGTCGATGTGTTTCGCAATCAACTGCATGACATTGGTGAACTGCCTGATCCCCTGGTGTTGATCACATCTGACCGTGATCCTGCGCTGCGTCTGTCAGCCTGGGTCACAGGATTAAAGCAACGCGTGGGCACGTTGGGTGGCGCTGAAGATGTCTCTGACTTTGACATTCTTGTCATCAATACCGGTGATTACACCACCCGTGGCGGCCATTTTAATGTCGGAAACTCAGCTGATCTGATTGAAACGATGCAGCGTATGCAGGGCGTGGTTGCAAGCCTGTCTGATGAAACCCAAAACAGGGCGGGTGTTGGGGCAGGGGCCGTTCTGGTGGTGCAAAATGCGGCGCAGATCCTGTTGCCACCGGTCGCGCAATGATCATGCCTCAGAAATTATCATATTCCGAATTTTCACCGCTTTTTCAAAATGATCCAACTTATGCGTCTTAATCCACCAGGTGGCGACTTCCATCAACTGTTCAGGATCATCATTCTTATTTGCGAAAAATGCATAAAATGACACCCCAACCCCATCGCCTTTTTGTGCGATCTTTCGATCACAGACATCGATGATTTTCTGCTGCATTTTTGCACGCATTTGCTGTCCTCAACTACCGGCGGCGACGCAGATAAACATACCAAGCCCCACCCCCGCCGTGTTTTTTATGGGCTTCTACAACCTGCAACACTGCCCCGCGCAAGGCACCACCATGCAACCACTGTGGCACCTGATGACGCAAAACACCGACGCGTTCCGGGATTGGCCCGCCAGCATCGCGATCTTTACCTTTGCCCGTAATAACAAGGACCAGCCGCAGCCCATCGGCATGGGCGTCTAGAATAAAGCGGTTCAGCATTGGATGCGCCATGTTCAGCGTCATACCATGCAGATCAAGGCGCGCTTCGGGCACAAGTTTACCCCGTTTAAGACGGGTGAAATTCTTTTTATCCATCTGCAAAGGCTGCCCGGCAACTTGTTCGCTGATAGACGGGGAAACCACGTGCCCTGCGGCCTTTCTGCTGGCCCGTTCACCCAATTTGAAAGGTGAAATCGGATCACGTGGACGGGCAGGTTCGCGTATCTTTTTAAGTGGATCAGGCGTCAGATTTTCTATCGGCTTATCAGAAGCTGCAGATTTCTTCAGCGGATTTGTGGTATCAGCAACCTTGTTCCACAATGCTTCTTCCTCGGGGCGTAACCTACGCCCACCATGTTTGCGGCTCATAGGTCGCCCTCCGGAACCTTTTGAAACGCAAGAGTTATTGGCAACAACACAACCATTCTTCCACTGTCACGGACCCGGCCCGCAGCACGCCCGGCCAGATCACCAGAACCATAAAAGATGTCAGCGCGCTGCGCCCCTTTTATCGCAGACCCCGTGTCCTGCGCCACCATCAGGCGGCGCAAAGGATCATTTCCATTTTTCTCGATCCAGACCGGCGCGCCCATAGGCGTGTATCTGCGATCTACTGCCAAGGTGCGCATCGTTGTCACAGATCGGTTCATCGCCCCCAACGGCCCTTTATGCGACGGCACATGACGCAATTCCCGGAAATACACAAAAGAACCGTTATGGCGCAACAGTTCAGCCCCATCCACAGGGTTGCGACGCACCCAGTTGGCTATGACTCCAGCAGAAACCTGATGGCGGTTATAGATCCCACGGCGGATCAATTCCTGCCCAACGGATCTGTATTCATGACCATTTGCCCCGGCATACCCCACACGCAGGACGCTCCCATCGGTCAGCCGAACACGACCAGAACCTTGAATTTGCAGAAAAAACAACTCAACAGAATCATCCACCCAGCAGATTTCTAGGCCACGCCCGCGCAAGGCGCCTGTTTCTTCAATCTGACGACGTGACATGCGGCGCAAACCTGCATCACCCGGCAGGCTATAAACAGGGAAACGGAACCGGCCGGTGCGTGTGCGGGATCCCGAAAGTTCTGGTTCAAAATACCCTGTGAACAACATCGGGGCACCGTCTTCGATCAGAACGGGGCGGAAAAACATTTCAAAGAATGTCTGTGCGGCGGCCTGATCCATCGGACGTGATTTCGCTAGCGCGCAAATCGCCTTCCATTCCGGATCATTCAGATCGCCACAGGTTTCCAGAAAGGCAGAAAAAGCTTCTGCATGATTGTCATCCTGCCAGCCGTCAAGCTGGTCAAACTGCAGTAAACTATAGGTTTCTTCCGCCTTCACAGACATCACAAGGCCCACCTGAATAAGTGCCGCAAACAGGACATATCGTATTCCCCGGGGTATCACGGCATTCATCCAATTACTGCGCAGACCAGCTTATTCGCCAGTCGCGATAAGCTTCCAGTTCGGGTTATCCGCACCCATTTCACGGGCAAATGTCCAAGTATCACGCTGGCGCTTTACCGCGGTTTTATCACCTTCAATGATATCACCGCCACGATCGCGTACCACAGATGTCAGTTCACCGATGATACGTACGGAAATTTCGCCTTCGCGGGTGGTACTGTTAAATTCAGCGCCGGCAATAGAAATTTCACGAATCCCGATGAATTCAGCTTCGATTGTCAAACCTTTGAATTCACGATCAGTCACCACTTCGGCAAAGGTTTCGTACACATCATTCGCCAAAAACGGCTTGATCGCGCCAAGATCACCACGTTCAAACCCCATCAGGATCATTTCATAGGCACCGCGTGCGCCACCAATAAATTCAGTCACCGAAAAGGATGGCTCTGCGGTTTTCATCGCGGCCAGAACACCTGCTTCGGCGCTGCCTTCTTCAACGTGATCGATAATATCGCGATCAGGGCCGCCTTCGATCACTTCAAAATTCCGCCGGGTGTCATCAGAGGCATTACGGCGTGGCACAGGTGGCTTTTCAAATCCTTCTCTGGTTCCCAATACAGAACGGAGTTTCAGGAAAAGAAAAATAGCAACGCCGGCAAGAACCAGAAGCTGAAGTGAAGATGAATCGTTCATGAATACCCTCAAAAGGATGGAAACATTTGTTGTTGATACATATGTAGGTGGTGGGTGGGCGCAAGTCCACCGAAGCTGACGAAAGGATTGCCCATATGTGGCTGTTTGTTGCGTTTCTTGCGGTTCCGCTGATTGAAATCGCTTTATTTATCCAGGTTGGGGGGGCGATTGGCCTGTTCCCGACCCTTGCTGTCGTTGTGATCACCGCGGTTATGGGCACATGGCTTGTCCGATCACAGGGCGCGCAGGCCATGGGGCAATTGCGCGGGTCATTCAATGAAATGCGTGACCCAACAGAACCACTGGCCCATGGGGCGATGATCCTGTTTGCCGGTGCGCTGCTTCTGACCCCTGGGTTTTTCACCGATGCCGCCGGTTTTCTTCTGCTTTTTCCACCATTTCGCGTGATGGCGCTGAAATACCTGCGATCTCGTGTGAAAATGCAAAGCTTCACCATGGGCGCCCAGCCCGGCGCGCAACCACGATATAATCCCACCGCTGCAGATGATGTAGTGGATGGCGAATATTCCGAGGTTCCCGAAGATGCCCCCCGCATTCAGACGCCTTCTGACAAACCGTCAGGCTGGACACAACATTAGCAACGGTTGTTCCCGGGCTGATCGCCTGTTAAGACTTCTGCAAATTTTATCACCGGAGAGAGCCAAATGGCCGAAAACGAACAAGCCGCTGCTGCACCCGAACAACCTGTTGTTCCACGTATGCAGATTGCTGCACAATTTATTCGCGATATGTCTTTTGAAAACATCGTGGCCCAGAAAGGCATTCAGGGCGACGTGCAACCAGACATTCAGGTTCAGGTAAATCTGGACGCGAAAAAGCGTGAAGCTGAAAACACTTACGAAGTGATCAGCAAATTTTCCATCCATTCAAAAAACAAGACTGACGGCAGTTCTTTGTTCATGATGGAACTGGAATACGGCGGCGTTTTCGTTGTTGAAAACGTACCAGAAGAACAGATGCACCCATATCTTCTGATTGAATGCCCACGCATGCTGTTCCCATTCGTGCGTCGCATCGTATCAGACGTCACACGTGATGGCGGATTCCCACCGCTGAACCTCGAAAACATCGACTTTGTCAGCCTGTATCGTCAGGAACTGGCCCGTCGTGCCCAGGAAGAGAAAAAAGGTCAGACCGTTTCTTAAGGTCTCTTAAGAAAACCGGTTCCAGACCGCTTCATCGCCCATGCCGGATACAAATTCGGCGTGGGCTTTTTTTTCGTCTTCCGTCAGACGTGGGGCCAGGGGATTTGTTCGTTTTCCGGGCCGCCAAGTCGCCCCGCCATCTGATCCACCTGATGTACTGGACTGATTGGTGGACAGGCCAAAATCAGGTTGTTTACCCCCGATCAGTTCCAGGTACACTTCCGCAAGAATTTCTGAATCCAACAACGCGCCATGCAGCGTCCGATTGCTGTTATCAATGACATAGCGACGGCACAACGCATCCAGGGTCGCGGGCGATCCTGGAAATTTTTTCCGTGCAATTGCAAGGGTATCCAAAGATTGCGACATCGGCAGTTCACGCATACCCAGCCAGCGCAGTTCCGCATTTAAGAACTTCATATCAAAGCTGGCGTTATGGATAACCATCACATCATCACGTATAAAATCTAGAAAACCCTGCGCCACATCTTTAAATAATGGCTTATCTTTCAGGGTGACCTGACCTGGTTCAGGTTTGCGCGGCGGCACCATAATATCCGGACCAATCCCATGCACGCCAAACGCCCCTTCGGGCATATCGCGTTCAGGGTTGATATACACGTGATAGGTTTCGCCGGTGGGCATGTGGTTCCACAGTTCAACCGCACCGATTTCAACAATACGATCGCCGCTTTCCGGATCAAAACCCGTGGTTTCCGTATCCAACACCAGTTCACGCATCAAACTTCCCTTCCGCGATATCAGACAGCACTTGTTTCACAGCTGCCCGGGCGCTGTCCAGATCTGTCGTCTCAATCACATAATCCGCACGCGCCCGTTTTTCGGCATCCGGTAACTGTTTGCTTAGGATCAGTTCAAACTGATCCGGTGTCATGGTTCCGCGTTCCAACACACGTGTGCGCTGCACATCCGCAGGGGCAGACACGACAACAATCACATCCACGATTTTGTCGGTTCCCATTTCAAACAGCAGCGGAATATCAAGCACGGCAATAGGCGCAGTTGTCGTCTGAATAAAGGTTTGACGGTCGTCATGCAAAAGGGGATGCACGATGGCTTCAATCTGTTTCAGCGCAGATTTATCCACAGCAATCCAGTCTTTTAGATGACTACGATTAACCTTATTGTTTTCAATGGCCTGCGGATAAATATCCCAAAGTTGTGCAACGGCTTTTCCACCGACATCATACAGCCTGTGAACGGCTGCATCCGCATCCCAAACAGGCACGTTTTCATCTGAAAACATCGCAGCCGTCGTGGATTTCCCCATGCCGATAGAGCCGGTCAAACCGATAAGAACAGGTTTCATGCGGATAGCACAGCCTGACGCAGATCTTCGTCTACTTCGGGACGTTGCCCAAACCAGCGCTCAAATCCAGGGGCTGCCTGATACAATAACATGCCAAGCCCATCGACCGTAACACAGCCATTTTCGCGTGCAGATTTCAAAAGTTCCGTTTCAAGTGGCGCGTATACGATATCTGTCACAACAGTTTCAGATCGCAATCCTTCTAAAGATACATTCAAAGGCCCATTTCCCTGCATCCCCAAGGATGTGGTGTTCACCACTGTTGCGGCCTCTGCGATCATTGTGTTGGCGTGAACCCAATCGAAAACAGAAATTCGGGCACCGAATTCAGCTTTTAAGGCCTCAGATCGTGCTTTTGTACGATTTGCCAGCAAGATACGTTCGACACCAGCATCTAAAAGCGCGGCCAGAACAGCACGCGCAGCGCCGCCTGCGCCAAGAACCGCAGCAGGGCCCGCTTTTGCATCCCAACCCGGCGCACCTTGTTTCAGGTTTTCAATAAATCCGTAACCATCTGTATTATCAGCAATAATACGACCATCATCAGAGAACGTCAGCGTGTTGGCCGCACCAATCAGGGCCGCGCGATCTGTCACACTATCCGCAATATTCAAAACAGTTTCTTTATGTGGGATCGTGACATTCACCCCAACAAAGCCCAAACCCGGCATCGCACGAAGACTGCTTTCCAAGTTTTCATGTGAAATGTTCATAGGGATATAGTGGCCCTTAATCCCGTAACGTTTTAACCAATGGCCATG
Source organism: Halocynthiibacter sp. (assembly GCF_049608145.1). NCBI lineage: Bacteria > Pseudomonadati > Pseudomonadota > Alphaproteobacteria > Rhodobacterales > Paracoccaceae > Halocynthiibacter > Halocynthiibacter sp. Next base: position 2,818 of record NZ_JBMYXF010000055.1, on the reverse strand, counting down.
TAATACAGGGGATTTACTGTGCTCAATCGGCGATCCGATCACCCCCGCCAGTGGAATTCTGTCTTCACTCATCCCTCGATATCCCCTCTCAAGGTCAGCCAGTTCGAAAGTTCCAACAAAGGAAGCCCCAGAACATTAAAATAGTCACCATCAATGCGCGAAAATAATCGCACACCTTCTTCTTCCAGTTTGTAACTGCCCACCGCAAAACGAACAGAGCTAAAGTTACGCTCTATATAACTGTGCAGATATTCGTCGGAAAACGCGCGCATGGTTAAGCGAACCTGGCCGATATGACGCCAAAGCGGTTCACCATCCTTATATACAACTGCAGCAGACAATAACATATGTGTTCCACCGCGCAGTTTCTTCAGTTGATCCACCGCATCTTCGGAAGAATTCGGTTTATTCAAAAGTTCACCTTTAAAATCCAGAACCTGATCACACCCAAGAACAAGGGTTCCTGGATTTTTCAGACTGATTTTACGTGCTTTTGCTTCTGCTAGGGCATCCGCTATATCGCGCGGAGGCAGATTTTCCGCCAACATTGCTTGTTTGATCGCATCTTCGTCCACACGGGCGGGCGCGACATCAACTGGAATGCCTGCATTTTCCAAAAGCGTACGGCGAATTTCCGATCCGGAGGCTAACAACATGTTCATGACCCTGTGGAAAACTCCTGTAGTTAACAGAGCGTAAATTTATGGATAAATGGGCTTTGCTCCGAACCTGTGTAAATCCACATAGGTTCAGGTGCAATGCCAACAGTTTCTCCCGTGTGGGTAAGGAAAACTTTTGCCTGTATAAAACTTAAATCCCCCCAGAGTTATTAACCGGTACTATAATCCCATACTTAAATAATCCATTGTAACTAATAGAATATTTCACCTCTTGATCTGCTTTCGCACAAAACTGTCCACAGATTCGAAACATGAGGATAACCTGGTGGGCGAAAAACTTATCCACGGATTCAGGCATCCCTACAAAAACATCTTCTTTTCTTTAATATAAATATATTATTAGTAAGGAGAGAGACGCGCAGATCTTACTCAGAGCAGGTCAATTCTATGACAGACTTCCTTTACGATTGGTTCATCTGGATCAAAGTTGGTCATATTTTTTCAATCATCGCATGGATGGCAGGTATCTTTTATCTTCCACGCTTGTTTGTTTATCACGCCGAAGCCGTAAAACAGGGCAGTGACACAGATGAATTGTTTCAAACCATGGAACGTCGTCTTCTTCGTGCCATTATGAACCCTGCTATGACAGGGGCATGGATTTTTGGTCTGCTTATGGTTTTCACACCTGGCATCATTGATTGGTCGGCGATCTGGCCTTGGACCAAAGCTGGGGCAGTTCTGGCTATGACCTGGTATCATCACTGGCTTGGCTATCGTCGCAAAGACTTTATGCGGGGTGAAAACAAACTGACTGGGCGACAGTACCGGATGATGAATGAAGTTCCGACAGTGTTTCTTTTGATCATCCTTGTATCCGTTATCGCGCGTCCGTTTTGATTTTCTGATCTAAGATTTGACTCAGAAGATGAAATCATACTAAGAACGTCGCGACCCGTCGTCCGACGGTGTATTTCCATACCCATGATTCCATGTGACCGTTCTGCGGCACCCTATGAGACGTCTTCTTCCTATGTCTGACACCGATATCACTGCTGATACCGCGCCTACTGGCACACTTTCTCTGGCTGAACTGAAAGCGACCGCGCCGAAAGATCTGCTTCCCCTCGCGGAAGAGCTGGAAATCGAAAACGCCTCTACCATGCGCAAAGGTGATATGATGTTCGCCATCTTGCGTGAACGTGCGGAAGAGGGCTGGGAAATCTCTGGTGATGGGGTTCTTGAGGTTCTGCAGGATGGCTTTGGCTATCTGCGTTCCCCTGAGGCAAACTATCTTGCTGGTCCGGATGATATTTACGTTTCCCCAGACATGATCCGTAAGTTTTCCCTGCGCACAGGCGATACCATCGAAGGCGTGATCAAAGCCCCTCGCGAGGGTGAAAACTATTTTGGCCTGACCGCAGTGACAACGATCAACTTTGGTGATCCCGCGAAAGCGAAACACAAAGTTGCGTTTGAGAACCTGACACCGCTGTACCCAGATGAACGTCTGAAGATGGAAATCGAAGATCCGACCATCAAAGATAAATCTGCGCGTATTATCGATCTGGTTTCCCCGATTGGTAAAGGCCAACGTTGTTTGATTGTTGCGCCGCCGCGCACCGGTAAAACCGTTTTGCTGCAAAACATCGCGCATAGCATCGAAGCAAACCACCCGGAATGCTATCTGATCGTGCTTTTGATCGATGAACGTCCGGAAGAAGTTACCGACATGCAGCGTTCCGTGAAGGGCGAAGTTGTATCTTCCACCTTTGATGAACCCGCAACACGTCACGTTGCCGTGTCAGAAATGGTGATCGAGAAAGCAAAACGTCTTGTGGAACATAAACGCGACGTTGTGATCCTGCTGGATTCCATCACACGCCTTGGTCGCGCGTTTAACACTGTTGTACCGTCCTCAGGTAAAGTTCTGACCGGTGGTGTTGATGCGAACGCACTGCAACGCCCAAAACGTTTCTTTGGTGCCGCGCGTAACATCGAAGAAGGCGGTTCTTTGACCATCATTTCAACCGCGCTGATCGATACCGGTTCGCGCATGGACGAAGTGATCTTCGAAGAATTCAAAGGCACCGGTAACTCAGAAATCGTTCTGGATCGTAAAGTGGCTGATAAACGCGTTTATCCTGCCATCGACATCCTGAAATCCGGCACCCGGAAAGAAGATCTGCTGGTGAATG
>NZ_JBMYXF010000054.1:0-19932 GCF_049608145.1 Halocynthiibacter sp. | reverse complement strand
AATCCTCCTTTATTCAAATCCTCAAATCTGTCCAACGGGTGCTGACGTCAGACAGCCGCTGATAGGTTTCCCCATAATCTTGGGCAATCTGCGCCATTTCATTTAGGCCGCTGATGCGACTGATAATATTGGGTTTACCTTCTGGGTACTCTGCGGTGATCTGTGAAACTGCTTTGCTGAAGCGCTCAGCGATAAGACCTTTGTCTGCGATGTTTGCTTGCTGGCTCGCTATCAAAATTCTCCAAATCGCAAATGGCACACCAAAAAGAGCGATCAATCCTGTGATGAGATCGCCAATCACTCCAGACCTAGTGTCAGAAACTGCCCATCCCGGAATCCATACCGCGCCATACAAATTGAAGAATAGGATGAGGCCGACCAGCGCAAACATTCCGGTAAGGATTGCGAGCAGAGAAAATATAGAAAGGCGCAGTGGGGTGTTAGTCCAGTATAACAACCAAGTGGGTAGTTTTCGCCGATGGGTCTTCCAGGTTAGACGCGTAATCAAGATGAAAAACGCGGCAAGCCCAACCAGAAACAAGATGTCCCAGGTCAGTCCAAGCGAGATTCCATTTTTTGAAATATCAAAGTCGTTCATCGCAAATCCCTCAATTCAATCCGTAAACAGCACCTAAATCCGCCGCGCGCCGTGTATGCATAGTATATGCATAACTTGTGCATAGATTGTGCATCTTGTGAAACCCTGTTGTTTCATCTTTGCGCCACAGGCCTGGCTGCTCGGCGATGATCCCTTAATCGCCTTCGTTTAGCATTCCAAATTCTCATGCAATATCATTGAAATTGCGCTTTTTTATTCTGTGGAAATCAGGTTATCTGTCGCGGGGGATGCTGATGCGCCCCGTTCCCACATCACAGGAGAACAGGATGGAAAACCTCTGGGCCGCAACCGCACCGGCGATCACCCCTTTCGCACGTCTAGAAGCAGATATCACGGCCGACGTTGCCATTATCGGCGGCGGATATACAGGGCTTTCGGCGGCATTGCAGCTGGCGGAAGCCGGGAAATCTGTCGTTCTTCTGGAAGCGCGCAGCATGGGATATGGTGGCTCTGGCCGCAATGTCGGGCTGATCAATGCAGGTCTCTGGACCCCTCCGGATGAGGTCGAAACTCTGATCGGTGACACCAGTGGTAAGAAATTGAACGCTGCCCTTGCGGGTGCGCCTGCACTGGTTATGGCGCTGATTGAAAAGCATAATATAGAATGCGAGTTGACGAAAACCGGCACATTGCATTGCGCCCATAGTGAAAAAGGCCTTGCAGATCTTAAGGCCCGCCTGGCCCAGCAAAAGGCCCGCAACGCCCCGGTCACGCTTCTGTCGCGCGAAGAGGCCGCAGAACGTCTGGGCACCAGATTGTTTCATGGCGCACTGCATGATGCGCGTGCCGGAACCCTGCAACCCCTAGCCTATGCGCGTGGACTTGCCCGGGCAGCACGTGACAACGGGGCGCAGCTGTTTGAAGACAGCGAAGTGATCCGCGCGGTGGCCGACGGCACAGGCTGGCGTCTGGAAACCCGCGAGGGCAGCGTAAAAGCAAGCCAGCTGATCGAGGCCACCAACGCTTATGAATGTCGCAAGACACCCCCGCGCTATACGCCGGTTTATTACATGCAATGCGCCACAGATCCTTTGCCTGATGAGTTGCGCCGCAAGATCCTACCCGGCGGCGAAGGGTGCTGGGATACGGCGATGGTCATGTCCTCATTTCGCCTGGATGCAGCAGGGCGATTGATCATCGGCGGCGTCGGTCAACTGGACGCCCCTGGGGAACGGGTGCACTTCAGCTGGGCCGCGCGTAAAATGGCACAGATCTTCCCGGATCTGAAAGGGCAGGGGTTCAGTCACGGCTGGCACGGGCGGATCGCCATGACGGGGGATCACGTTCCGAAAATTATGGAAACAGGCGACAACAGAATTTCGATCTTTGGCTATTCGGGTCGGGGGATCGGGCCGGGCACGGTCTTTGGTCAGGCTGCCGCCCAATGGGCATTGCGCGGGGACAGATCCGTGTTTCCGGTTCCTGCCGTTCCAAACTACCGCGAAAAGCGCAGTCAGATCATGGCGCGGTATTATCAAGCCGGGGCGGTGGCCGCACATCTAACAGGCGCCCGGCGCAAAGGGTAAAGGCCAAAGAAAATGGCGCCCGTCGGGGAACGGGCGCCAGGGGTGGAACGAGGGACAGGAGGAAGCGGATGTTCCAGATCTTGCTTCCTGTTTAATCAGATAGGTATCTTCATCAGGATAGGAAGGGTTTGTAACCGCTTCGTGAAGCTGATGTGAAGAATTCCGCCGATCTTCGTGAAAATGTCGGCTGTTTTCAGCCTTTGGTCACCGCATACAGACCGACCGCCGCCGCGTTGGACACGTTCAGAGACCCAAAACCACCCGCGAAATCGACTTTCACCAGATGATCACAGGTTTCCTTGGTACGTTCGCGTAGGCCAGGGCCTTCCGCACCAAGCACAAGCGCCACAGGGCGGCCTTTATATTGGCTTGCGGCGTCTTCCACGCTCATCTCTGCGGTGCCATCCAGCCCCAGCAGGATGTATCCCATCTTGCGCAGGTGCTCCATTGTGTCCGCAAGGTTTTTGATCCGCAGATAAGGCTGACGTTCCAGCGCACCGGATGCGGTTTTTGCAAGCGCCCCGGTTTCGGGGGCAGAATGCCGGTGGGGGGCAATAACCGCACGTGCGCCAAACACTTCTGCCGACCGCAGGATCGCACCCACATTATGGGGATCGGTTACACGGTCCAGCAGCAGCAATCGCGGCACCTGACCATCAACTGCCATGCAACACTCTTCCACGGATCCCCAGTTCAGAGGTTTCACCTCAAGGGCGGCGCCCTGGTGCACCGATTGCTTGTCCAGCGGCACGTCGAATTTGCGCGGATCGGTCATTTCGGGTTCAACACCACTTTTCGCAATGTCTTCCGCCAGTTTGTCATAGGCGTTTTTGGTCACCACCAGGCGCAGTTTCTCACGCGCAGGGTTCAAAAGCGCATCGCGCACCGCATGCAAACCAAACAGCCAGAGCGTTTCCTGGGCTGATGCACGACGCGCCTGTTCTTTTTCGACAACCCACTTTGGCTTTTTCATCGTTTGATCCTTGCTTTGCGGTTCTCTGACACCGCCTTGATACCGCTGGCTAAGATGGACGCTGCAGCGCCCGGACGCAAGCAGACATTTGTTGTGATATTTTGCAGAAAAATGTGAGTTTTCCTGTTGACGCCCCCGCCGGGTAACTATAGATCCAGCGACAGGTTGGGCGTCAGGCCGCAAGGTGTGGCAGGGGACTGTAACTCCCTCGAGGTGACTCACGCCTGGTTCGATTCCAGGGTCGCCCACCATTTCACCATCTCGTTGAAAACAGTCATCTAAATTGATGCACCCCACTTGGGGACACCATATTTGGATAAATCACTTCCTGAGATGCTCCAGCGTGATTTACGATCTTAGCGATGGCAATAGGACCTAGGTCTAGCATGAGCGAGCGATATTCTCCCAAAATCATCACAACAAAAAACTGATTTTCAGTGCAGGCTTATGAGGTTTTGCAATAGGCTGAACTCACCAACCCGACCCGCGCCGTACCTGGCGGGTAGGCTCGAACCACATCTACCGTCTTGTCTTCCCGAAACGGTTAAATCATCTTGCCAATGGTCGAGAATGTTCCTATTTTGTTCTGAATGTGTTTAGGATAACTGCCATGAATGAAAACACTGAAGCCGCCTCAAAGCCCCACTACATTTGCCAAACATACACCGCCAAAAGTGACGCGCATGCCCAACAAGGCGCTTTGCAATTGGGCAAACTGTTCCAATACACGTCACCTTCGGCCGCCGAAGAACGCGCCGAACGCGAAGCCCGCTCTGAGGGCTGCGTTGGCGCCGACGCCTATATGGTGGTTGAGGACATGAATTCCGGCGAGGTCAGCACCCCGACATTTCTCGCCCGACACGGCAACGTCCCCGAGACAGATGCATTCTAAGTGCCCATATGGCGAAATATGACCCATGTAGATCGATGACCTTGGGAATAAATTAATCAACTCTTACCCGGCCCCGCCGGGCAGCCCCCGACCCTCCCCACGGGAGATCAGTCATTTCATCTCACGGAAGAATTACGATTGGACATGCTATCTAACGTGGCTATGGTTCCAAGCATTATAACATTTCATTTTGGAGCACTCATGCCTGAAGACGACCACCTTGATCGAAATGTCTCACTTTCAGCTTCCCTTGAGGATCGAGGGCTGCGTGTCGGGGCTTCCAGTCGGGCAGTGGCAGCTTTTGATCGGCTGTGCGGCGGAGTAATTGACCTACCCTGTGCATATCTCGAAGGTGTTACAGAGCGTGCTAGGGCAAGAAACAAAATCAAACTCAGATCGATTGAGGCTGACACAGAGTTCAGTGCGCTGCCTGAAGCAAGCCAAGAAATTTTGGAAGGCATCGTTTCGACAGAAATCACAGCCTCTCAAATCCGCAAACTCGAAAACAAAAATAGAGTCGCTCTGCGTGCAGTTGAAGAGCTTAACTCATCAGAGGCCCCCATTTCGTCGGAAGATCCCATCGACAAAGATTGGCTGAGTTATTTTGAGGGTTATGCCGAGAAAGCCAGTACAGAGCGGATGCAGGGCCTTTGGGCGAAAGTTTTGGCGGGGGAAATACGCAAACAAGGCGAGTTTTCACTTTCGACGATGCGTTTTTTATCAGAGTTGGACAACGATATTGCAGAAATATTCCAACGAGAGTGCGTACTTATTCTCGATAGCAGATCCTTAATCAAGCAAGGTAACCTTAAAGGGGGTAAGTTACTTGATGTAAGTTTTTTGGAAGAAATAGGGCTTTTATCTGAAGTAAGTGGCAACATCGAACATACAGCCGAACCAGATCAAAATCGCTATGCTCATTGGATATCTGGAAATCTGCAACTTATCGTAAAGGCGGCATCAAATCTTCACACTCCAGTTATGCTTATAACGCGAACTGGGCGTGAGATATTAAAGCTTTTACCGCCACCGGATGATCGAAAGATACTAAACGCGCTGTACGAACTGCATCAAGCACAAGTATCTTCTGCCGAGCTACATTTAATCGTGGGAAAAAATAGTGATGGAAGCGCGCGCACCCAACTTCTTGAGAAGTTAAAAGAGGAGAGCGCGCCCTAGGAGTGATGTGGATTACCTCACAAACTTCTTGTGCTTGATCCGCTTAGGCTCCAACGCATCGGGGCCGAGGCGACGTTTCTTGTCTTCCTCATAGTCCGCGAAGTTGCCCTCGAACCATTCCACATGCGCATCGCCTTCAAAGGCCAGCATGTGGGTGCAAATCCGGTCAAGGAAGAAACGATCGTGCGAGATCACAACCGCACAGCCCGCGAAATCCACCAGCGCATCTTCAAGCGCACGAAGCGTTTCAACGTCCAAGTCGTTCGTAGGTTCATCGAGCAGCAATACGTTGCCGCCAGAACGCAGCAAACGCGCCATATGCACACGGTTGCGTTCACCACCAGACAGCAAAGAAACCTTCTTCTGTTGGGTGGAGCCTTTGAAGTTAAACGCAGAACAATAGGCCCGCGCGTTCACTTCCGCATCCCCCAGTTGGATCACATCCAGACCATCGGCAATCGCTTCCCAGACGTTTTCATCCGGGTTCAGATCGTCACGGGACTGGTCCACATAAGACAGCTGCACCGTATCGCCATATTCAACCGTGCCCTCATCCGGCTGTTCCTGCCCGGTCAGCATCTTAAACAGCGTGGTTTTACCGGCGCCGTTCGGACCGATTACACCCACAATACCACCGGGGGGCAGGGCAAATGTCAGGTCTTCGACCAACAGCTTGTCGCCCATGGCTTTCTTCAGACCATTGACCTCAATCACCTTATTCCCCAGGCGCTGGCCGTTGGGGATAACGATCTGCGCATTCGCAAGTTTTTCACGCTCAGATTGGTTCGCCAGTTCGTTATAGGCCGAAATACGGGCTTTGGATTTCGCCTGACGTGCCTTCGCACCCTGACGCATCCAGTCCAATTCGCGCTCAAGCGTTTTCTGCTTGGATTTATCGTCCTTCGCTTCGCGTTCCAGACGTTTTGCTTTCGCTTCCAACCAGGACGAATAGTTGCCCTCATGTGGAATTCCTGAACCGCGGTCCAGTTCCAAAATCCAGCCCGTAATCGCATCAAGGAAATACCGGTCGTGGGTTACGATCAGAATTGTTCCTTTGTAATCAATAAGATGCTGTTGCAGCCAAGCGATGGTTTCCGCGTCCAAGTGGTTGGTCGGTTCATCAAGCAGCAACATATCTGGCGCATCCAGCAACAGCTGACACAGGGCCACGCGGCGTTTCTCACCACCGGACAAGGACGCAACATCCGCATCATCCGCAGGGCAACGCAGCGCTTCCATAGATACATCAACCTGCGCGTCCAGATCCCAAAGGTTCTGCGCGTCGATCTCATCCTGAAGCTTGCCCATTTCTTCGGCGGTTTCATCGGAATAATTCATCGCCAACTCATTGTAGCGATCCAGAATATCCTTCTTCGCCTGCACACCCTTCATAACGTTTTCACGCACAGATAGGGTTTCATCCAGCTTGGGTTCCTGCGGCAGATACCCAACGCGCGCGCCCTCAGCGGCCCAGGCCTCGCCCGTAAAGTCCTTATCCATACCCGCCATGATTTTCATCAGGGTGGATTTACCGGCGCCGTTGACACCAACAACACCGATTTTCACACCAGGCAGGAAGGATAGCTTAATGTTTTCAAAGCATTTCTTGCCACCTGGGTAGGTTTTGGACACACCGTCCATGTGATAGACATATTGATAAGCGGCCATGGGGAGCTCCGGCTGAATAAGGGCTTAGTTTTCTGACCTACCGCAGTACAGCGGCAGGCGGAATTCTTCAAGGGTCGTGTAACGGTCTTTGGGTATTCTAAATTCACTTAAGCGCAACTCCGAAGGCCCACCCAAATGGCTATTGATCTTCATCAACAGTTTTTCATGGAATTCCACAGCAAAACTACAAACGTCTTGGATCCAAGACCAAAGTTCCTGCTGTATTTCTTCGATTTCCTGTGCCGTCCGTGTCCCTCCTTTACCACTTTTTGTTGAAATACTTTGGCGCATCCCCAAACGTACACAACAGTTTCTCCAAAGGTATCCCAAGTATTCAGACCATCTGGATCAAGGATGAATTGCGTTGATTTCTCTTCGGTCCACTCGCGGTAAGAATTTTTGATCCCTTCCAAATCTATATGTGCGAACGCTTGATGCCGTACTTTCTCGGCCACCTCCTTCATACGAGATTTTTGCAAAGCCTTTATTCGCGGTGCATTGCTCCGCCTTAACTCAGTGAGAATACCTGTAGAGTCATTTCGTGCAGCTCTCTTGGTGGAACTATACATTTCTAGAAAAGAGACCGCTCGAAGTATCAAACAACGTTGAAAAACCTGGCGTTGTGTCTTTGTTATATGATCCAATGCCGTGCCTTGATCTGTGATTGGCTTAGCTGCATCTGCAAGCTTCACAAATTCTCTTATCTCCTGCGTAATATAAGAAGTTGCAGCCAACACTGAAATCAAATCCTCATTCAGTGAATTCAAATCAGCTTCATCAAACACAAGAATGGACTTCGGGCAATTTGCGGTTGTTCCGTCCATGGGGCGCTCCAATCATTTTTACAATGTCGCTAGGCTAGCTGCTCCTATCTCCTCTGCCAACGATGCAAACTCGCGTTTTTGAGTGCTTGGAAACTCAAAACACCACCGGCTTCAGGTATACAAAGCTGTAAACATTCGATGCAATTCACCCGACAGCGGCTCCCGACGTTACGTTCCGGGAAATCCGTAGTATGCTGGGCTTGAAATGCAGGGTGTTGCGCTCCATTTCGGGCCAGCGGGCGATGTGAATAATGGGCTTTTTGCCGGACCTGGCAGAGATCACAACAAGGGGGAGACGCGGAATGGAAACAGTTTTTACGCCATGGATGTCATTGGCCGGGGGCGTGCTGATTGGCCTGGCTTCGGTGTTGTTGATGTTGTTCAACGGGCGCATCATGGGGGCAACAGGGATAATTTCCGGGGCAATATTCGGCGGTTATGACAGGTGGTGGCGCGTGGCCCTTTTGGCCGGGATGATCTGCGGTCCGTTTTTGGTACTTGCCGCAACCGGCGCATGGCCCGCCATTCAGGTGCCCGTCAGCAAACCTATGATCCTGATCGGAGGCTTCATCGTCGGCGTGGGGGTGACCCTTGGATCGGGCTGCACATCAGGCCATGGCGTTTGTGGCATGGCGCGCCTGTCCCCCCGTTCGATCGCCGCAACACTGACCTTTATGCTGACCTGTGCGCTGACCGTCTACATCATCCGTCACGTCATCGGATTGTGAGGGGCATGATATGAAACTTATACCTGTTTTCCTGATTGGCCTGATTTTTGGCCTGGGCATTTCGATCTCTGGCATGGCCAATCCGGCCAAAGTCATGAACTTTTTTGACCTCGCAGGCCATTGGGATCCAAGCCTTGCATTTGTGATGGGGGGCGCTCTTTTGGTTGCGGGCATTGGGTATCGCGTGATTTTTCGCCGGCCTGCGCCCCTGACAGACAGTATGTTCCACCTGCCGCAAAACCGTCGGATCGACAGACGCCTTTTGATTGGTTCCGCAATCTTTGGTGTTGGCTGGGGGATCACCGGTTTTTGCCCCGGTGCTGCAATTCCCGTCATTGGCACCGGAAACGCGGATGTTCTGTTGTTTATGCTGGCGTTAATGGGCGGAATTCTGGCGGTGAAGTTTGTTCGAAAATAGCGAAACTTGACAGATGACATGGGGCCAAAGCGAGTTCACCATAAGCGCAAGGCGTTTTAGAGGCCTCGATCTGTCACTGGACTTCACAAAGCCAGACTGGCGCGGTAATCAGCCATATGACTGATCTGCTTACAACCTCCGCCCGTTTATCTGTTGCGCCCATGATGGAATGGACTGATCGCCACTGCCGGTACATGCACCGACTGATGTCGCGTGACACATTGCTGTATACGGAAATGGTGACATCGCCTGCACTGGTGCGGGGCGGGGCGTTGCATTTGCTGAACTTTTCACCCGAAGAACATCCGGTGGCGGTGCAATTGGGGGGATCTGATCCGATGGAACTGGCTCAGGCGGCGAAGATCTGTGAAGATCATGGGTATGACGAAGTGAACCTCAATTGTGGCTGCCCGTCGGATCGGGTGCAAAGCGGGGCTTTTGGTGCGGTTCTTATGAAATCACCGGAACTGGTCGCGGATTGTGTGACGGCAATGCGCGAGGCTGTCGATGTGCCTGTCACCGTGAAATGCCGCATTGGTGTGGATGATCAGGTGCCGGGTGATATTTTGCCGGACTTCCTTGAAAAGATCCGCGCGGCGGGCTGCACTCGGGTGACCATTCACGCACGTATGGCCTGGTTGCAGGGCTTGTCACCGAAAGAGAACCGCGACATTCCTCCGCTGGATTATGATCTTGTGCTTGAGATGAAACAGGCTTTCCCGGATCTGCATATTTCCTTGAATGGTGGTGTGCAAGATATTGATACTGCAATTGAATTGCTTGAACGTGGTTTGGATGGTGTGATGATCGGGCGGTCCGCTTATCATAATCCGTCTGACATTCTTCTGGAAGCGGATCAGCGCATTTATGGCGGTGAATACCCTGTGAAAACGCCCGACCAGATCGTGCATGACATGCTGCCCTATATCGATCGCCACCTAACCCATGGTGGCAAGCTGAACCAGATCACGCGCCATATGCTGGGCCTGTTTGCGGGTCGCCCTGGCGCGCGTCTCTGGAGACGGTATTTATCGGAAAATGCACATAAGGATGGGGCGGGCACGGATGTTGTCATCGCAGCCCTTGATCAACTGCCAGCACCGGAGACCGTATAATGCCCGAGCTTTCAGACCTTCTGCCTATGATCGCGCTTTTGGTTGTGATCGGGGGCTTTGCTGGGGTGCTTGCGGGCATGCTGGGCGTCGGCGGGGGTATTGTTTTGGTCCCTGCGTTTTTCTATGCATTTAGCGCGCTTGGTTATGGGGGCGACAGCCTGTTTCAGGTCTGTCTGGCAACTTCTTTGGCCACGATAATTGTGACCTCGTTGCGTTCTGTTGCGTCGCACAACAAAAAGGGCGCTGTGGATTGGGATATCTTGAAAACCTGGCTTCCGGGCATTGTCATTGGCGCGATCCTTGGCGTGATGTTGGCGACGTCACTGCGATCTTCAACTTTGCAGGGGATCTTTGGCATCCTTGCGATGATCGTTGGGCTTTACATGGCGTTTGGCCGCTCGGAATGGCGTCTGGGCGAGGCCATGCCAACAGGCATCCTGCGCATGATCCTGTCACCGGCTCTGGGGTTTTTGTCCGTTTTGATGGGGATTGGCGGCGGGTCTTTTGGCGTGCCGGTGATGAGTCTTTATAACACACCGATCCACCGTGCCGTTGCCACGGCGGCGGGCTTTGGTGTGATTATTGCAGTGCCCTCTGTGATTGGTTTTCTGATCTCAAACCCGGTTGAAACGCCGCCCTTTACCCTTGGGGCTGTGAACATCCCGGCATTCTTTCTGATCATTTCTATGACCTTGATCACAACGCCTTATGGGGTGAAGCTGGCCCATGCAATGGATCCGAAACCGTTGAAGCGTGCCTTTGGGATCTTCCTTTTGCTGGTGGCGCTGAATATGCTGAGAAAGGCCATGGGATGGTAGGCCTACAGGACGAATTTACACGTACGGGGTTTGTGAAGTTTTCGCGTGATGAACGGCTTCTGTCTTGGCTTGAACATGCGGGGCCTGCGGCACTATCGGCCTCTCGTGACGAAGCAGAGCGCGCGGTCTGGCTGGATTGTGAAGGCACTTGGTTTATTGGCGTGGATGCGCTGAAGAATGATGAACTTGGCACGGTCAATAATTCAGGCCCGCTGATCTGTGATGCAATGGACTTCATTGAACAACTTGGCCAGACACGGCCTTTGCACAAGGGGCAGGTGTCGGTTGTCTGGCCTGGCTATCCACGCCCCCGCAAAGGTGAAAGTGAAGCCGCCCTGGGATATCGCCGGAACCGGGATGCGGCGCATCTTGATGGTCTGCGTCCTGATCCGGAAACCCGGGCGCGGCGCATCGAAGAACCCCATGCCTGGGTGCTGGGTCTTCCGGTGAATGACGCGCCTGAGGGGGCAAGTCCGCTGGTGATCTGGCCGGGGAGCCATGTGATCATGCGCGACGCGTTATTGCCTTTGCTGGAAAATATCGCCCCGGAAGACATGGACAAATTGGACGTCACGGCGGCCTATCAGGCTGCACGTAAAAGAGTGTTTGAAACCCGCGAACGCGTTGAAGTCACTGCACAACCCGGCGAGGCATATTTGATGCACCGCCATATGTTGCACGGTGTGGCCCCCTGGCGTGATGATGTGAAAACAGGGCCCGATGGGCGCGCAATTATCTATTTTCGCCCGGAATGCGCGGGGGGTGTTGCGGAATGGCTTAACGCTTAAGCCGTGCCGCGCGTCCGCCACGACGTGCGGGTTTCATCTGCGTCATACGTTCGGGCAGGGCGGCCATAATGTCACGGCGTTCGCTGGTTTCCATCGCGGACCAGTCACGAATTTCATCGATAGAACGCCCACAGCCAGTGCACAGCCGGGTTTTGGGCTGGATCACACAGATGTTCACACAGGGCGATTCAATCTCGTCCCGGTTCCAGACCTCGGCACCATGTTTCTTATTGCTCATATCCGGCCCTTTACAGATGGCGCTTTCGATCCAGCGCTGACTGTAAGATAACCCCGGCGGCGACGTAATCAATCACCTCGGAACGACGTTTGCGTGATGTATCCGCCGCAATCAGCACACGTTCGGCCTCTACGGTGGACAGGCGTTCATCCTGAAACCCGATCGGCAGGTCCGTTAACCCGGTCAGATTACGGGCAAAAGCGCGGGTCGCCTGGCAGCGCGGGCCTTCCGTGCCATCCATGTTCAGGGGCAGACCAAGAACCAGCCCGCCAATCTCCTTCACGCCGGCAATTTCCAGCAGCTTTGCCGCGTCTACGCCAAACTTTTTGCGCTTGATGGTTTCCAATGGGGTGGAGATCGTCAGCAACCGGTCAGATACCGCAAGCCCAATGGTTTTGGTGCCCAGATCCAGCCCCATAATGGCCCGATCTCGGGGGAGGGATCTGAAGAAATCTGCAAGATCATCATGTATCATTCATTCACCTCTGGAATGTTCTGAATTTGTGCTTCGGCCTGGTCAAACATGGCCAGTGCTTCGGGATCACCAGCAAAGACGCTACGTGCTTCGGCCAAAACCGCCGACGCGCCCGCACGATCGCCCAATACGGCGCGCCCAACGATAAGCTGTGCCCATTCTTGTGCGCTGCCACCTTGGTCTGCCAGACGTGCGCCAAGGCTTGCAACCATGCCTTCAACCATGGCGCGGCGCGCTTCGGGTGTCATTTCGCTGGCGGCTTCCACCGCAGCCTGATCGGGGCCGCGTAGGGGGGCAGCACCTTCGGCTGGCAGTTCATATCGTACCCCGGCCGCGCGCGCGGCTTGCATGATCTGACCACGGATCGCGGGAACCCAGAGATCATCGGGTTGGCTTTGTTCCAGCAGGCGACGCCAGGTTTCAAAGGCGATATCCGCACGTCCGATCTGCGCCAGCATCAGCCCCATGTAAAATCGCGCCGTGCCATTGTTAGGATCCCGTTCCAATGCTGCACGTAAGGCGGTCTCGGCCTCGGGGGAGACGTAATTATTCGCAGCCAGCACCATCAGATCCGCCTGATCCGCATAATCCTGGGCTGTGGCTGTATCACCGAGAATGGTAATGACCTGGGCCTGGGCCTGGGCCGCATTGTCAAAACGGCCAAGACGGGCTTCATTTGCGACCAGCAACTGATGGCCACGCAGATCATCCTGGCGTGATTGCAAGGCCTCACGCAGTTGATCGATCAGTGCCACATCTTCTGGATCTCGTTGCGCCGTGCTGGCGGGGGCAACAGACACAGCCTGTGCCTGGGACGGACGGTTTAGGCGACGTTCTTCCGCCGCAATATAGCGTGTAAGCAAGGGCTGATCCTGTGCGCCAGGGGCCCCCAATTGGGTATAAAGCCCAATGCCGCTGCCAAAGATTGCCAACACAACCAATCCTGCAACCAAAGGGCGGGCCGGGCGTGCGGCGTTGATTTCGGCCTGACTGTGGCGTTTGTCGGCTTCCAGCAGGCGGCGTGAAATTTCGACCTTGGCGCTTTGCGCTTCTTCATGGGAAATCACCGAACGCGCCACATCCTTATCCAGCGCGTCCAATTGCGCGCGATAAAATGCGACATCGCTTTGGGTTTCGCCTTCGTCATCAAGGCTGCCACGTGTCAGGGGCAGGGCGATAAACAGGGCGCTTATGGTGATCAGAAGGGCAGCCGTCAGCCAGAACATCTTATTTCCTTTGTCTTTGCCCGGATTTCGCCCGATGGGCGGGCAGGGTCTGTCTTCATGTAACCTGACTGACGCACAATCAAAAGGGGGCAGGGCGCTGTGGCCCGCTTTGTCGCAGTTCGGGGGGCGTTTTGATATGATTTGCGACAGAATTTGAGGGGCCATGTCGCAATATGTTGTGAATCTGCCGCTGGCAGTTGCGGCATAAATCGCGCAAAATTGCATCTGACATACAAAGGGCGATTTACGTCCGATTTTCACATTCACGGACGAGGATCTGCCGATGAAGCGTTATTCCATGTTTGCCATTGCCCGGGAAGCTGCGCGCTACCACCAGGGTTGGGAAAAGGCTTGGGCCAGCCCCGCGCCGAAAAAGAAATACGATGTCGTGATTGTCGGTGCCGGTGGCCATGGTTTGGCGACGGCGTTCTACCTTGGTAAGAATTTTGGCATCACCAATGTGGCGATCATTGAAAAAGGTTGGCTGGGCGGTGGCAACACCGGGCGTAACACAACGATCATTCGTTCCAACTATCTGCAAGATCCGTCCGCTGCGATCTATGAAAAAGCCCGTGGTCTTTATGAAACCATGTCGCAGGATCTGAACTACAACGTTATGTTCTCACCGCGTGGTGTGATGATGCTGGCCCAAACAGAAGCGGAAATTCGCGGCTATAAACGCACGGCGCAAGCCAACGCGTATCAAGGTGTGGCCACTGAATTCATCGGTCCTGAAAAGGTCAAAGAACTCTGCCCAATTATCCGCATTGACGGCCCACGTTACCCTGTTTTGGGTGCGCTGTGGCAGGAACGCGGCGGCACGGCGCGTCACGATGCGGTGGCCTGGGGCTATGCGCGCGCCTGTTCCGATATGGGTATGGATATCATCCAGCAATGCGAAGTTACCGGTGTCACCCGTGAAGGCGGCAAAGTCACCGGCGTTGAGACGACCAAAGGCCACATCGGGTGTAACAAACTGGCCTCTATCGTTGCGGGCAATTCTGGCCACATGGCGAATATGGCGGGCTTTGAGCTGCCAATGGAATCTGTGGCCCTGCAAGCGCTGGTGTCTGAGCCGATCAAACCCTGCATGGATGTGGTCGTGATGGCGAACACCGTTCACGGCTATATGTCACAATCCGACAAAGGCGAGATGGTGATCGGCGGCGGCACAGACGCGTTCAACAACTACACCCAACGCGGGTCCTTCCACCATATTGAAGAAACCGTGCGCGCGCTGATCGAAACCTTCCCAATGGTGTCACGTCTGAAAATGCTGCGCCAATGGGGCGGGATCGTGGATGTCACCGGCGACCGGTCACCGATCATCTCCAAAACACCAGTGGGCAATATGTTCATCAACGGCGGTTGGGGCACAGGCGGCTTTAAGTCGATCCCGGGTTCCGGTTGGGCCATGGCCGAACTGGTCGCCAAAGGTGAACCTGGTCCATTGGCTGCGGAATTCGGCTTGGATCGTTTCCGCCAAGGCCGCTTCATTGATGAATCTGTGGCAGCCGGGGTGGCGCACTGATGCTTTTCTCTATGTTCCAATACGGCCCGGCAACGCCGGGCAGCGCCCGACCCTCCCCCTGGGAGGGCGCTTACAGCACCCACCCAGGCTCAGGCGCAGCCCTCTGTTCTTCTAAGGAGACCCCTTCATGCTGATCCTTGATTGCCCCTGCTGCGGTGTGCGCGGCGAAGAAACTGAATTCCATGGCGGTGGCGAAGCCCATCTGAAACGCTTTGGGCCTGACTCAACTGATGCGGAATTTGAGGGCTACCTCTTTACGCGCCAGAACCCCAAAGGCGTGAACTTTGAACGCTGGCGGCATGCCAATGGCTGCGGCAAGTGGTTCCACGCGGCGCGCTGCACCATGACGTTGGAAGTTTTCGCAACCTACAGCGCCCAAACCTATGAGCCCCCGGCAGATGTCATTGCCGCGATCAAAGCGAAACGACCAGAGTGGGAGATGCCCGTATGAGCACCCGTCTGCAATCTCAGGGCCGTCTGATTGACCGCTCTGAAAGCCGCACATTTACCTTCAACGGCAAGACCTTCACCGGTTTTAAAGGCGACACATTGGCGTCCGCGCTTTTGGCGAATGACCAAATGTTACTAGGTCGGTCGTTCAAATATCACCGTCCCCGTGGGATCGTGGCGGCGGGCCCGGAAGAACCCAACGCCTTGATGAACATGGGCGAGGGTTCCAAATTTGAGCCCAACCAACGTGTCACCACCACCGAATTATTCGATGGCCTGACTGCGAAATCCCAGAACCACTGGCCCAGCCTTGAAATGGACGTGGGTGTTGTAAACAACTATGTCGCGCGTTTCCTGCCGGCGGGTTTCTACTATAAAACCTTCATGTTCCCGCGTTTTGCCTGGAAACATGTGTTTGAACCCATCGTGCGCCATTCTGCTGGCCTTGGTGCAGCACCCAAGGAAATCGACGCGGACACATATGAGCATTTCTATGCTTACGTTGACGTGCTGGTTGTCGGTGGCGGCATCGCGGGTTTGCAATCTGCCAAGGCTGCGGCGGAGTCTGGCGCGAAAGTCATGTTGATCGAACAGACCGCTGATTTCGGTGGTCGTGCGGTTGTGGACGGCGCGGAAATCGACGGCAAAGACGCGGACACTTGGGTCACGGAAACCCTGGACGCCCTGCGCGCCATGGAAAACGTCACCATTCGCACCCGGATGATGGGCGCGGGCGTTTATGATCATGGCTATGCGCTGGGTTATGAACGTGTGACAGATCACGCCCCAACCATGGATGGCCCACGTCATCGCCTGTGGCGCATTCGTGCGAAACAGATCGTGACAGCGACAGGTGCTTTGGAACGTCCTTTGTCCTTCGCGGGCAATGATATTCCTGGCGTTATGCTGGCGGCGTCTATGCGTGATTATCTGGTCAACTGGGGCGTTGTTCCTGGCCAGAAAACCGTGCTGGTTACCAACAATGACGATGGTTATCGCACGGCGATTGCGTTGAAAGAAGCGGGCCTAGACGTGCCTGTGGTGGTTGACGCGCGTGCCGAAGCCAACGGCACCCTGTCAGCCAAAGCGCGCGACATGGGCATCCGTGTTGAAACCGGCAAAGCGATCGCGAAAGTCAAAGGCGGCAAGCGCGTGACGGGCGTTGAGATCTCCCTGATGGAAGGCGAGGGCGGCGCACGTGAGGAAATCAAATGTGATGCCGTTGCCATGTCCGGCGGCTGGTCCCCGGTTGTGCATCTTTGGTCCCATTGTGGCGGCAAATTGAACTGGAACGCCGATCAAGCTTGGTTCGCCCCCGATCCAGCACGCCCACCTTTGGGGGATAACGGCGAAGGTTTTGTGATCTGTTCCGGGATTGCATCTGGCGCGCTTGATACGCCAGACGTGCTGACGAATGCCCATGATGCGGGCAAGGCGGCAGCGAAAGCGTCTGGTTTCACAGCCACGCGTAAAACGGCCCCTAAGGCGGTCGCGACCGCTGAAGAAGCCATGGCGCCTGTTTGGATCATGCCCAAGAAAGCGACCCATGCGCAACGCATGAAGTCTTGGCTTGATTTCCAGAACGACGTGAAAGTGTCTGACGTGCAGCTTGCAGCCCGCGAAGGCTATGAGAGCGTCGAGCACACCAAACGTTACACCACTTTGGGTATGGCGACCGATCAAGGTAAATTGTCCAACATCAACGGTTTGGCGATCCTTGCTGATGCACTTGGTAAGGAAATCCCACAGGTTGGCACAACCACTTTCCGCCCACCATATCACCCGATTTCTATGGGTGCGATTGGTGGCGAAGCCCGTGGCGAGACCTTCCAACCTTTGCGTCGCACACCGATGCATGCCTGGCATGAGGAACAGGGCGCCTATATGGAACCTGTTGGCAACTGGCGTCGTCCGTATACCTATCCGCGTGGGACTGAATCCCACCAGGATGCGGTGAAACGCGAGATCCTGAACACACGGTCAAACGTGGGTCTTCTGGATGCGTCAACCCTGGGTAAACTGATCGTCAAAGGTCCAGACGCCGGCAAATTCATGGACATGATGTACACCAACATGATGTCCACGCTGAAGGTCGGAAAATGTCGCTATGGTCTGATGTGCTCTGAAAATGGCTTCCTGTCTGACGATGGTGTGGTTGCCCGCATTGATGAAGACACTTGGCTGTGCCACACGACTTCTGGCGGTGCGGATCGTATCCACGCTTGGATGGAAGAATGGCTTCAGACTGAATGGTGGGACTGGAAAGTTCACGTGGCAAATGTCACCGAACAATTGGCACAAGTCGCTGTTGTTGGTCCGAATGCGCGTAAAGTTCTTGAGAAACTTGGCGGCATGGATGTGTCCAAAGAAACCCTGCCGTTCATGGAATGGAAAGATGGCACAATCGGTGGCTTTGACTGCCGGGTGTACCGGATTTCATTCTCGGGTGAGCTGTCCTATGAGATCGCCGTTCCTGCCAGCCAGGGCCGTGCGTTTTGGGATGCTTTGCTGGAAGCCGGCGAAGAATTCGGTATCATGCCTTATGGCACCGAAGGCCTGCACGTGATGCGCGCTGAAAAGGGCTTTATCATGATCGGGGACGAAACCGACGGCACGATCATTCCACAGGATCTGGGTTTGAACTGGGCGATTTCCAAGAAGAAGGAAGACTTCCTTGGCAAACGCGCACAAAAACGCAGCTTTATGGACAATCCTGATCGTTGGCAGCTGGTTGGCCTTGAAACCCTTGATGGATCCGTTCTGCCAGATGGTGCATATGCGATTGCCGACGGCACAAACGCCAATGGCCAACGCAATATGGAAGGTCGTGTGACCTCGACCTATTATTCACCGACGCTGGACAAAGGCATCGCGATGGGCCTGATCCACAACGGCCCAGCCCGTATGGGCGAGACCGTGAAATTCGGCCTTGTTGACGGTGAAACCATGGTGGAAGCGCGCATCGTTGACGCGGTGTTCTATGATAAAGAAGGGGAGAAGCAGAATGTCTGAAGCAATTAATGCAACCTCAGCATTGGAAGGTTTCGCCTCATCTGGCTTCGCTTCCGTGACGGAATGTGGCCTAACTGGCATGATCACCCTGCGTGGTGATCTGGCGGACAAAGCACTGGCGAAAGCGGTGAAAACCGCAACCGGTGCCGCCATGCCAGAACAGCGTAAAATAACCACGGGCAAATCCGGCAAAGTCGCCTGGATGAGTTCGGATGAGTTGCTGTTGGTCGTCGATCACGCCCAGGCCCCAGCGATTGTTGAGGCTCTGTCCACGGCATTAAAAGACCAATTCGCCCTTGCGGTGAATGTGTCTGACGCGCGTGTGATGTTTGACGTTTCAGGCGAAGGCAATGCTCCACGCGAAGTGCTCGCAAAGCTGGCCCCGGTCGATCTGTCACCAGATGCGTTCACCACGGGTGATGTGCGCCGCACACGTTTGGCACAAGTGGCCGGTGCGTTCTGGGTGGAAGAAGACGGATCCTTCCGCGTCGTCGCCTTCCGGTCCGTGGCGCAATACGTCGGTGACCTTCTGGCACAAGCGGCTGAAACAGGATCTGCGCCCCAGTATTTCTAAGTATTTTCTGATCCGAATATAGAAGCCCGGAATATGAATTTCGGGCTTTTTCTTTTGCGATGAATAGCTAGCCCTGAGTTGTTGGAAATTGTAAGTACAACCTGATTGACTTGAAAATTACTAAAGACACATTATATTTTATGTATAAGCAATAAAATATGGAGAATGTATGACATCATTTTTTAAAAACAAAATCCTTCCAGCGGTGCTTACCGTTTTCACCTTTACAAGCGTCGCACAGGCCGAACGATTGGTTTGTCAGTTTCCCGAAGATGACAGAGCTGGTGGATGGGTTTCGGTAATTGTTGTCTTTGACATTGATGCGAATGGCCAAGCAGTTGTAGATGATGGTGTTGTCAGAGAATTCAATGGCGGGCCGATGGTCACGAGGATTCGAACGAATAACGCAAAACGTCTCACAATGACATGGGATTTAGATACGCAAGATAGCATTGGGCAAATCTCGCTAAAACGGTATACCGCCTTCATTGACCGTAGGACCATGGAGGCAACCATTCTTGTGCAGCCTCGTGGGTATCTGCCCTGGCCACGCGCGATCGGCGACTGCCGATAACGAGAATAACATATAATACGGGTAGACGCATCGTTTCACCTGTTTAGGAAATATAACTTGGAGAAAAAATTGAAATTAATTACAAAGATTACAAGTGCAGCTATTATGGCCGGAACAGTTTTTATTGGCCAGTCTGCCGTTGCAGCGCCTGTACGTTATGACTGTACATTTCATAATTCCGAACGAAGCCGGGGGTGGATCCCTGCACAGTTATTTGTAACTGTTGATGAAGATGCGGGGCGTGTTACAGAGAGTACCCCAAAGCGTGGGGCAATTATGCTGCCATTTTCTGATCACCGTCTGA
>NZ_JBMYXF010000053.1:0-20550 GCF_049608145.1 Halocynthiibacter sp. | reverse complement strand
TCATTGCGTTTGCAGCAAGCAGAACTTCTGGAACAAACAGGATGCCGTCGCGGAAGTCTTTACCAACGATGGTCATGCCGCCAACAAGTGCGTTGGTCAGAACTTCGTAAGGCTGCCAGCCGCGGCCCAGCAAAATGTTCACGCCTTCTTCGATCTCTTCTTTCAGACCGTCGTAAAGGTCGTCATGCATCTGCAAGACAAGTTCGTCATCGGGCAGTTCGGAGAGGATGATATCTTCTTCGTCAGACATGGTATTTTCCTGGCGTTTAGCGGGGAGTCCCCGGTGTTTCTCTCTCTCTTAATCTGCGATTTATCGCCGCGCAACCTGCCGGTTTCCGACACGAAGAGCAATGAGAACGACGGGTTTGAACTTTCTATGGTGTATTTATTAATTGCGTTCTATCTTTGTTCTTATGATTGAAAATTACGAAGCACCCCCGCGACAGCGAATTAAGGGCAGGGCATCCCTTGCGAATGAAACTCCGCGCTTTGAGCCGAATACGCGTGTGAACATTCATGATGGCTGGGATTTGGTTGATGATGACCTGCCTGTGCTGCGCACGGAAGTTCGCAAGGAACGTGTGCGTACTGCGATTAATCGCGTGAAATCACCTGATTTGCCATTTGATCGTTCGCTTAATCCATACCGGGGCTGCGAACACGGGTGTATATATTGTTTTGCGCGCCCGTCTCATGCTTACCTTAACCTGTCGCCGGGGCTTGATTTTGAAACCCGACTGATTGCGCGTCCGAATATGGCAGAGGTGCTTGAGGGCGAATTGCGGGCCCGGCGATATAAAGTAGCACCAATGGCGATTGGGTCAAACACTGACCCATATCAACCAATAGAAAAAGAATATGAAATTATGCGCGAAATTCTGGACGTTCTTGCGCGGTTTAATCATCCGGTGGCAATTGTCACTAAAGGTAATCTGATCGAACGCGACATAGATATTCTTGCGCCGATGGCTGCGAAAGGATTGGTCCGGGTTGGGATATCTGTAACGTCTCTTGATCGGGATCTGTCACGCAAGCTAGAGCCGCGCGTGCCCGCTCCGGCGCGTCGCCTACGGACAATCCAGCGTTTGTCCGAAGCGGGCATTCCTGTGCGTGCGATGGTGTCACCAATGATTCCAGGGCTGACGGATCACGAGTTGGAAAACATTATGCAGGCCTGCAAGGATGCGGGTGCGACTGCGGCAAGCTGGATTATGTTGCGATTGCCACGAGAGGTCTCACCGTTGTTTCAGGCCTGGCTTGCCGAACATTACCCCGCGAAAGTGGAAAAAGTGATGGGAAAGCTGCGTGATATGCATGGCGGGAAAGAATACAGCGCAGACTGGAATAAACGCATGCGCGGCGAGGGGCCTTATGCGGATCTGTTGTCCGCCCGTTTCCGTCAGGCCTGTGCGAGACTGCGGATAAGTGAAAACGCAGCAGATCTGCGCTGTGACCTGTTTGAGGTCCCACTGGAAAGCGGGCGGCAGATGGCTCTTTTTTGAAATCTCACGTTTGATATGAGCAATCAGAACCCAAACTAGATGGATGAAGTCGCAAAAAGAAATATCGCGGCAAAAGCCGCGATAAATAGGGTGTTTAATCTGTCGTTGGATTTTAGCCTGTCAGCCCCGGCGGCGTGTGCGGCGGGGTTCGGGTGTTTTACCATCGGTGCCGTCCGATCCAGATGAAAAGCCACCAAGTTTTTCAGCGATCGTATCTAGGGATGGGCGTGGTCCAGCAGGACGGGTTTCCAAAGCTTCGCGCATGGCGCGCAGATGCTCAGGCATGGTGCCACAACACCCGCCAATAATCTTTGCTCCACAGTCGCGTGCAAGAACGGCGTACTCACCCATCAATTTTGGGGTGCCATCATAGTGAATGTGGCCGTCGACATATTTAGGAATGCCGGCATTGCCTTTGGAAATGATGGGTGTGTTGGTCCCCTGTGCGCTGAAGCCGAGAACCGTACGCAGCAGATCAGATGCGCCAACACCACAGTTAGCACCAAAGGCCAGAGGCGCCGGTGACATGCCGCCCACAAGATCCGTCAGGTCGGAACTGGTAACCCCCATCATTGTGCGTCCGGCGGTGTCAAAACTCATGGTGCCACACCAGGGCATGCCTGCCTTTTCAAAGGCTTCTGCGGCGGCCTTAAATTCCTCCGGGGCGGAAATTGTTTCAACCCAAAGCACGTCAACGCCGCCATCTTTCAGTGCTTCGGCTTGTTCGTGGAACATCTCAACAGCACCTGCATAGGTCAAAGTGCCCATAGGTTCCATGATTTCACCTGTTGGACCAACAGAACCCGCAACAATGATTTTGCGATCTGATTTATCCGCAACTTCACGTCCGATTTCTGCGGCGGCGCGGTTCAGTTCACCCACACGATTATCTGCAGAGTGTAGTTTCAGGCGGGATGAGTTGCCACCAAATGTATTGGTCAGAAACAGATCACTGCCGGCATCGACAGACCCTTGATAAAGCGCCCTGATCTTGGCTGGTTCATCCACATTCCACAATTCAGGTGCGTCGCCAGACGACAGGCCCATGTTGAAAAGATTGGTCCCGGTCGCCCCATCGGCGAGGATCCAGTCGCGGGTTTCAAGCATATCTTTCAATGGATTATTACCGGAAGCTGCGCTCATTCTTTTTGGCCTTTGTTACTGAAGTGAAGCTGCGTCGCGCAGCGGCAGTATGTATACACAATATTTCACAAGCTGACGCAGGACTGCACCAGTTACTTGCACATGCCATGATCCGCCTGACAACGCAAACCCCCAGAAGTTTCGAGAATGCGAAATTAACTAATTATGATCATGAGGCTCGCTCATCTTTGCCTGCAGATAGCTGTACAAAAGCATATGGTGTTTGCGGCGTAAATTGACCGTCAGGTAAGATATCTTTTTCGGGTTTTGGTGTTGGAATTTTCGGCGGCCACACAATGGCCAGATAGATATCAAAGACAGATACAAGCAATGAAACCCAACCTGGAGCAGCCATATATAGGGGTGTTTTTTCTGGGGAAAAGGCCATTTTGAACTGACGCAATCCGCCGCCCTGCCGTTTTGAGGCAAGCAATCGGATCAGAGAGGCCGGATATCGTGTTTCACCTGCGATTTCTGTCTGGCGAAGCGGAACTGCTGCTAGGCTTAATCTTGGCACGCCGGTTCTGGCAGCCCTGATCAGTGCGCAATGGATCAATGCGTGCATTGCGCCGTCCGGGCAGTGGGAACTGTGACGCATGAGGTCCAGCGCCCATTCGGATCTATTGCTGTGAAAACTGGTAAAGCCGACGATTTGATCGTCTTGACGAGCAATGAATATTTGTTGGTTTTTCAGGTAATTTGGGCAAAATCTTCCCATTGAAAACCCTCGTTCGCCTCCATGATGTGTGGCCCATTGAGTGTTCAAACTCTCTATCTCTCGAAGGTCACGAACACTCAACGCATTCGCATGGCTTATTTCAACGCGAGATTTGCCTACTTTACGCAATTTGCGTCGAAGCCCTCTTCGGGCAGGCGTATCTAGGTCGAAGGTCGCAGGACATAGCCAGGCTTCCTCTGCAATTTTTATGGTTTTCCAGCCGCGTTTTCGTGCCGACCCTGCCATTCTTGCGCTGGTTTTATACAGGCAAGGGATCTTTTTGCGCACTTTGGCTGATCTGGTTAGAACCTGCAGCGCAACATCGGGAGATGGCAGAGCAAGTGGTGTGCGTAGGGCGGTCAGGGTCTGTCCTGTTTCCCCGGTCAGAAAGGCAACTCCGGCACCGGGGGCGCAGGTGATCTTTAGTTGGTTTTGATTTGCAAGACCGGCCTCAGAAAAAACTGAATTTTCTATGAGCGTTGCCTGCGGAATGTGTTGTTTTGGGGAGGTTGATAGGGTTGTGTCCTGCATGGGCAGAATGCTGCGTTGCCCTGCGGCGAGGGCTATTATTCCCAGCACAGCGGGAACGATATAGTAAACCAACCGCCAGGCAAGGATACCAGCCATCAGTGGGGCATCTGCAACAAAAGGCAGGAGCGCAAATAGAGCGACTTCAAAGGGGCCAATTCCAGCGGGTGATCCGCAGATCAGACCGAAACCAAAAGCCAGCAGAAAGGCAGGCAGAAGCAACGCAAAACCGGGATCTGCGCCTGCAGGCAATAAAACCCAAAGAGCAGCGCAGGCTGCAACTGTATCGATGAGTGTCAGCCCAAGAATTTTGGCCAGAACCGTTAATGGGGGAAAGGCGGGAAGAGCAATCAAGCGATCTTGATTTACTTTGAAAACCCGCAAAATTGAATGGACAGGAGATGGCAGATGTATGTGTTGGGGTTGAAGTACGGATGCGATCAAGCACCCAATACCGATAAGCCCTCCGGCAAACAGAACAGGGCCGACCATCCAGGACAGATTGCGAATAATATCCGGAAAAAACGCATAGACTGTGATCAATGAAAGCGCCGCACAAACAGCCCAACCAGAAAGAAATGTTGCCGCGACAATGGCCGTTAACCGGGTTGCCTGCCAAATCGAGATCTCAGGCAACATACGCCAACGTGCAAGGGCACCAGTGATGAGACCAAAACCTGTGGTCTGACTGATTGCAATCGCTGCAATACCGGCACGACTGGCACGGTGGGCCGGAACGTGGGTGCAAAGCATACTGTGCACAACTGCATCGTACCGTCCGACAGCGATAAAACTGATGGCCGTGAAAATCAGAGCGAATAGCCATTGTTCCAGTGTGACACTGCGGGTCAGTGCAAGAACTGCGGATGGATCTAGGTGATCAAGTTGGCGGATCAGGATCAGTAAAAAGACCCCGGCAAGGACCAGAGGTAGGCCATGCTTGAAAATTTGACGAAAGACTTGGCGACGCAGGAAAGGATCCGTTTGTGAACGAGGCTTTGCGCTGGTGCCAGGCGTGAATGCCTGAAGGCGCTGCCACCAGTTTCGACCTGATGACCTGAAAAATCTGTAGAAATACATGCGCATGCACGCCCCCTTTACTCAACCCGGGGGCAGTATCAGGGCATAGGGTGAGGGGAAGCTTAACAAATAAAATTGTCAAAAAATATTGGTGCACCGACAGCACTATAGAACAGTCTGGCCGGGCGTGTTTCAGAGAGGTAATCAGTATTCGGAAAAGAAAAACGCACCCGCCAAAAAGGGTGCGTCCATATTTTGTGTGCCGGCAAGGGTGCCAGATGTAACCTAAAATCAGGCCTCGTCCATCAACTGTGCTTTTGCTTCGGCAAGGCAAGCTTCCATCTTTGCGCGGATTTCGGCATCAGACGCTTTATCGCCGAGGTCGCTAGCAACTTTGCGCACGACATCTTCAATGCCGGATTCTTCAAAATCTGATTTGATCACTTCGGCTGCATAGGCGGCTGCATCATCGTCGGATTTACCCAGCAGATCAGCGGCCCAGAGACCAACCAGCTTGTTGCGGCGTGCTTCGGCTTTGAACTGCATTTCTGCGTCATGGGCGAATTTGTTTTCAAATGCGCTTTCGCGTTCGTCAAAGGTGCTCATTTCAGCTCTCCCTCAGAAAAAGAATTGATATTTTGTTAATACTCATATGCCCGCCTTATGTACTTACATCAAGGGGCAGGGCGCAGGAAACGCATCCTGTCTGCCGGTAATTTCCTGAAAACTGTAGCCTGTGCCCGTAGAATGCCTTCAGGCGACTTGCCCCAGAGGCACGCTTGCCGTATAGGGCGGCCAACGCCTGTCAGCAGACGACCGGACGGCATCAAGGAGTTCCCATGGCCAGACGTAAGAAAATCTACGAAGGTAAAGCGAAAGACCTTTTTGAAGGCCCAGAGCCAGGCACGCTTGTCCAGTATTTCAAAGACGATGCAACCGCGTTTAATGCTGAAAAGCATGACACCATTGATGGCAAGGGCGCGCTGAATAACATCCTGTCTGAATACTTCATGAATGGCCTGACGCAAATTGGCGTTCCGAACCATTTCATTAAGCGCCTGAACATGCGCGAACAGCTGATCCGCAGCTGTGAAATCGTGCCCCTTGAAGTGATCGTGCGCAACTATGCCGCAGGGTCCATGTCCAAACGGATGGGCATTGAAGAGGGCACGCAACTGCCGCGTCCAATCGTGGAATTCTCATATAAAGATGACAGCCTGGGCGATCCATTGGTGCCTGAGGAATATATCATCGCTCTGAACTGGGCATCCCAGCAGGATCTGGATGATATCATTGCGCTTGCTTTGCGTGTGAATGACTTCCTATCCGGTGTCATGTATGGCGTCGGCATCAAGCTGATCGATTTCAAAATCGAGATCGGCCGTGTTTGGGAAGGCGATTTCATGCGTCTGATCGTTGCCGATGAGATCAGCCCAGACAGCTGCCGTCTCTGGGATATCAAGACCGGCGAGAAGCTGGACAAAGATGTCTTCCGTCGTGATCTAGGCAATCTGACGGACGCCTATACCGAAGTTGCGCGTCGCCTTGGCGTTCTGCCGGGCAATGTTGCGCCTGCTCCAAAACCAACCATCGTTCACTGAAGGAAATCCGATGAAAGCTCGTGTTCATATTATGCTGAAAAATGGTGTTCTTGACCCGCAAGGCGACGCGGTGCGTCATGCGCTTGGGACGCTTGGATTTGACGGTGTTGAAGGTGTGCGCCAGGGCAAAGTGATCGAACTTGACCTTGCAGAAACGGACGCAACAAAAGCCCAAGCAAGCGTTACCGAAATGTGCGAAAAGCTTCTGGCGAACACTGTGATCGAAAGTTACACGGTCGAGATCGTTTAACCCGGGTCCACTGATCCTGTTTAGGTCGATAACCGCATGCTTGCTGCACAGATTACACAATTTAACGCCCCACTGACATTGGGACAGGTTGCAGATCCAACTTGTCCCGAAGATGGCGTCGTGTTGCGTATTTTGGCTTGTGGTGTGTGTCGATCCGACTGGCATGCGTGGAATGGCTCTGATCCTGACGTGAAATTGCCCCAGATCCCGGGACATGAATACTGTGGCGAAGTCGTCGCTGTCGGCGCGCAATGCCGGGACTGGAAAATGGGTGATCGCGTGATCGCACCGTTTATTCTGGCATGTAATCACTGTGCTTCTTGCAGTGCGGGGCACCAGACCACCTGTCCTAATCAGGTCGTTCCTGGCTTCACCCATCCTGGTGCATTTGCGCAATATATCGCAGTGCCTCAGGCCGATGGTAACCTTGCGGCCCTTCCAGAGAATATGGACGTCACCTTGGCTGCCGCGCTTGGCTGTCGAACAACGACGGCTTGGCACGCTTTAACCGATCGCGCGGCGCTTGCCCCAGGGGAATGGGTTGCGGTCTTCGGGACAGGTGGTGTTGGGCTTTCGGTGCTGTTGCTTGCCAAAGCGATGGGGGCGCGGGTCATTTGTGTTGATGTGGTGCAAGAGAAACTTGATTACGCCCTGTCCCTTGGCGCTGACTTTGCAATGCATGCAGCTCAGACAGATGTGCCCTCTGCAATCCGGGACGTAACCGGTGGTGGCGCGCATGTGTCGATTGAAGCCCTGGGCATCGAGGCAACCACACGCGCCGCTATGCAAAGCCTGCGCAAGCTTGGTCGTATGGTGCAGGTCGGTATGCCGGCAGGTAAGAACGCTGAAATGACCTTGCCGATGGATGCGGTTTATTTCGGGCAGCTTGCGATCTTTGGCACGCGTGGCATGCCAGGATGGAGATATCCATCTCTTTTGAATATGATTGATGCGGGGCAGGTGGATTTATCTCCACTTATTGCGCGTGAAATAACTCTCTCTCAGGCCAGCGACGAAGTCGCAGCCTTTAACGGAACCACTGCGCCAGGCGTTGCGGTGATCACCGACTTTTCCCGATAGGAGCCACACTATGAAAGCTGCAGTCATCGTCTTCCCAGGATCCAATTGTGATCGTGATCTGAAAGTGGCTTTGGAAGCCCAGGGCATGGATGTCACCATGGTGTGGCACAAGGATACGACCCTGCCAGATGGTCTGGATTTTGTTGGCATACCCGGCGGTTTCAGTTTTGGTGATTATCTGCGATGCGGGGCAATTGCGGCACAAAGCCCGATTTGCCAGTCAGTTGTCGATTTCGCCAATAAAGGCGGTTATGTCTTTGGCGTTTGCAACGGCTTTCAGATCCTGACCGAAACGGGGCTTTTGCCTGGTGCGCTGTTGCGCAACGCGGGTCTGAAATATATCTGTAAAACTGTCGGTTTGCAGGTCGAAACATCTGACAGTGCCTTCACCAGTGAATGGGCAAAAGGTGATGTAATCAATGTTCCGATTGCGCACCATGATGGCAATTACAATGCAGACGCAGATACACTGGCACGTCTGAAGGGCGAAGACCGTGTGGCTTTCACTTATACGGATAACCCTAACGGTGCGGCTGATGACATCGCAGGCATTCTGTCTGAAAACCGCCGTGTTCTGGGCATGATGCCACACCCTGAACGCGCGTCTGATGAAGGCCATGGTTCTGTTGAAGGTATGCCGATGTTCAAAGGCCTTGCAGGTATGTTCGCAAACGCCTGAACAGGATGCATATGCTGAAAGGCTGAAAACTGCTGTTTGTGTATGGCCGGGACGCTGATTGGTTGTGACCCGGACCACAACCGCATAGGTTTGCCATATGATCACAGACACCTCAGGACAACGCCCGCCGGGGCCTAAGCCACTGCCGCTTTCTTGGCGTATGCGCCTGCTTGTGGCTGTTCTTGTGGTCTTTGCCGTGGTCGTCGTCTGGATCAGCAACCTTTTCCTGACGGAACGTTTTACTGAATCCACCCGCAATCGCGGCGAACTGCGTCTTGCACTGTATTCCGGGAACCTGCTGTCTGAACTGCGCCGAAATGCGATTGTACCGCAGCTTTTGGCCCGTGATCCAGCGCTGATCGGCGCGCTGCAGTCAGACGATTTCTCCCAATCTAGTCAACGACTTATTTCCTACGATGATGAAATTGGCGCTGCGAATATCTTTATGCTGGATGCCGGGGGCAGAGTTGTTGCCTCGACCGATCGCAATTTGATTGGCACGCAGATGCGCAGCGAACGGTTCTTTGTTGAAGCTATTCGAAGCAATGAAACCCTATTTTCCACCGGTGATCCCGAAGTTGTAACACCAAGATTTACCTGGTCACGCCGGATGGAGCAGGGGGACAAGACCGTTGGTGTCATCGTGGTTGAGGTTGACCTGCATAAATTTCAAACCGCATGGGCAGGGATTTCGGATGCGGTGTTTGTGACAAACAGTGAAGGTGTGATCTTGCTTGCAACCGAGCCGCGCTGGAGGGGATTGAGCGAGGCCGATGCATTGACGGTTCAATCTGTCCCATCGGCCCTGACACGTGCGTTTCAGGCAACGGTCGATTGGTCAGTGCCACCTGACGCTTGGCTTGAAGGGGCGGCGGTCTTGCGACTTGAAGCGCGTCTGCCATTTCAGGGATGGCGCATTGCGTCCTTCACATCATTTGCTTCGGTCCGGGAACGTGTGAATGGGTTTCTTGCGATCGAAATTATGGGGTTTGCGATCCTTTTGACCCTGACTTTTTATCTGATGAGCCGCCGTGCCACTGGCAAATTGCGGATGTTCCAGCAGGAATCGGCGGAACTGCGCGCGCTGAACCACCAGCTCCAGCAGGAAATTGCCGAACGTCAGAGGGTGGAGCAAACCCTGAAAACTGCGGAACAAACCCTTGCGCAAAGTTCGAAACTTGCCGCTCTGGGAGAGATGTCCGCATCGGTCAGTCACGAATTAAACCAACCTCTTGCCGCGATGAAAACGTATCTCGCTGGGGCACGGCTTTTGTTGCAACGCAAACGCCCGGAAGAAGCCCTGTCTTCGTTTTATCGGATTGATGATTTGATCGAACGTATGGGGGCGATTACCCGGCAGTTGAAAAGCTATGCGCGCAAAAGTAAGGAAACGTTTGAACCAATAGATTCAAGATCTTGCGTGAACGCGGCCTTGGAAATGATGGAACCCCAGCTGAAGCAAAGACAGGTCGAAATCAAAGCAGGACTGCCCCGGGATGCGGTGATGGTTCTTGCGGATCCGATCCGGCTGGAACAGATCCTTGTGAACCTTTTGCGCAATGCCGTTGATGCGACCAAGTTCACGGCAGACCCGAAGATTGAGATCATCCTTTCGATGGGGCATCAGGTGACTCTGACCATCCGGGATAATGGCGCAGGCATTGACGATCTGGAATGCCTGTTTGAGCCTTTCTACACCACAAAAGAACCTGGTGAAGGGGTTGGTCTTGGACTTGCGATCTCTTCCGGGATTGCAGCGGACTTCGGGGGACGCTTAACTGCACATAACAGCGCAGAAGGCGGGGCCGTGTTTGTATTGCACTTGCCAAATCTGGGCTCAGAAACAGAAGCGGCCGCAAAAGCCGACGACAACAGCTGAATGAAAAGCCCGCAAACGGGCAGGAGTATTGTAAATGGCACAGGCTATGAAAATTGCGATTGTGGATGATGAACGGGACATGCGCCAGTCTATCAGCCAATGGCTGGCATTGTCAGGCTTTGATACGGAAACCTTCGCATCTGCGGAAGAGGCCCTGAAAGGTCTTGGTCCGGATTATCCGGGCGTTGTGGTGTCTGACATCCGCATGCCTGGCATGGATGGAATGCAGTTCCTTAAAAA
The DNA here is from genome assembly GCF_049608145.1 of Halocynthiibacter sp. Classification (NCBI taxonomy): domain Bacteria; kingdom Pseudomonadati; phylum Pseudomonadota; class Alphaproteobacteria; order Rhodobacterales; family Paracoccaceae; genus Halocynthiibacter; species Halocynthiibacter sp. The sequence continues at coordinate 9,910 of NZ_JBMYXF010000053.1, read as the reverse complement.
ACTAATGAGCATCGATAGCGGCCTGCCAGTGATTATGATCACGGGGCACGGTGATGTGCCTATGGCGGTTGAGGCCATGCGTCTTGGGGCTTGGGATTTCCTTGAAAAACCATTTAACCCGGATCGCATGACCGAGCTGGCTAAGAAAGCCACGCAAAAACGCCGCATGACACTGGATTCACGGGCGCTGCGCAAAGAACTGTCCGATGGCGGTACGATCATGAAGAAATTGATCGGGTCGTCCGATGCGATGCAGCGGCTGCGCGAAGATATTCTGGATCTGGGGCAGGCAGATGGCCATGTGCTGATCGAAGGCGAAACCGGTACGGGCAAATCCCTTGTTGCCCATGCATTGCATGCGGTTGGGCCGCGTGCCGGGAAGAAATTCGTGATCCTATCCTGTGCGGCATTGGAGGAAGAAGCCCTTCTGAAAATGTTGTTTGGTCCGATGGATGACGACGGTGGATCTATTCCATTGGTCGAAGCGGCCCGGGGCGGCACATTGGTTCTGGAAGATGTCGAAACACTGTCTCAGGCTGCACAGGCGCGTTTACTGACCTTTATCAATGATCAAGGAAACCCCGCTGAAACCCGCGTAATCGCGATTTCTAACCTGCAGGAAGCCGGGAAAACCCTGGAAGATGCTTTGCGTCCAGATCTGTTTTATCGTTTGGCGGCGCTTAAGATCACGCTGCCACCACTGCGTCAGCGTGACGATGATGTATTGCTGCTGTTTTCCCGCCTGTCTGAGCAATTCGCAGAAGAATACGGATGCCCTGCGCCTGAAGTCTCCGCGCAGGAAGCGGCGCAACTGTTGCAGGCGCCATGGCCCGGAAATATTCGCCAGCTGATCAATGTTGCGGAACGCGCAGTGCTTCAGAACCGTCGCGGATCGGGCACCATCGCCAGCCTTTTGATGGCGGACAACGATGAAAGCCAACCGGTGATGACCACCGAAGGCAAGCCGTTGAAGGAGTATGTTGAGGCGTTTGAGCGCATGCTGATCGATAACACAATGCGTCGTCATAAGGGGTCGATTGTGAATGTGATGGAAGAACTCTGCCTGCCGCGTCGGACTTTGAATGAAAAAATGGCGAAATACGGTCTGCAGAGATCTGATTATCTGGGCTGAAATTGACTGGCGCACAAATTCCAGATTTGTATCTGAAGAAGGGCCCAAGCAGGGGCCCTTTTTATATTCAAGATTTGATAATGCACGAATTATTCGCTGCAACCTCATCGGAAAGTGTTTCAACGTTTGCCTGGCAAATGGACCGTAAAGCAAACCGCGAATAACATCGGCGCACAGCTGTTCTGGCGCAAGACGAGTGGCGGCTGGACAAATGACCGTTTTGAAGAAATCGGCACGACGGACCCAATACAAAGCTTTATCTTAGATGGGCAACCTGTAGATCGTTAATATTTCACAATCCGGTGTTTTGCGCGCTACGCCTTTTCATTTACCGATTTGCCATTGTAATTGCCCCCTTTATGACACTATGTTGAAGGTACGGCGGCTACAGGTGTGCGCCGATGGAATTCACTGCTTTGGGTTGTGCCGCATTTATGGCCACCAGATGCAGACTGATGTGGTTGTCGAAAGGTCCCGACGGGATACGACAACCGGATACAAGCTTTTGACCCACCGGGCGCTGACAACCCCGGGCAACGCGGCCAGAAGCGGCTAAACAGGCGTCATCAAGACGTCAGAGAGAAACGCGATGCGAGGCAGTGCAGGCATAAGACGAAACGAGAGGGAAGCTTTGCTTTCCCACGTTTCCTATTGTCGCACCCCGCACGCCAAATCAGGACAAGGCAGATCAGACCGCCGGTCGTCGCGCATAAGCGCACGCCGGCCTGCGTCTCTGCTCTGCGCAGAAACTTTATGGCTAAAAAGATGCTCATCGATGCCACCCACGCGGAAGAGACCCGCGTTGTTGTGGTTGACGGAAACAAAGTTGAGGAATTCGACTTTGAAAGTGAAAACAAGCGCCAGCTAGCAGGTAATATTTACCTGGCGAAGGTTACACGTGTTGAACCTTCTCTGCAGGCTGCATTTGTAGACTACGGCGGAAACCGTCACGGGTTCTTGGCGTTTTCAGAAATTCACGCAGATTACTATCAGATCCCGGTTGCGGATCGCGAAGCGTTGCTGGCGGAAGAACGTGCCTATGCGGACGCAATGCGTGCTGAAGATGACCGCAATGACGAACAGGCAGACGAAAAACCTCGCCGCCGTCGCCGCCGTAAACCCGCCGCTGCGAAAGCAGAAAACACAGATGCGGTAGAAACACGCGAAGTTTCTGACACTTCTGATGCGCCAAGCGGCATGGAAGTTGTTGATCTTAGCGATGACACAGATGTTGAAGGCAGCTCACCGATGGAGCTGGTTGGCGAGACACCTGTTGAAACGCCAGAAGCAGGGGATGACGCTGTCGTTGAAGCGCCTGTTGCAGAAGAAACGCCAGCCGTTGAGGTTGTTGCAGAGGTTGCCGTCGCCGAAGAGGCTGCGGAAGAAGGTTCTGCTGAAGAACCCGCACCTGCTGACGTTGTGACGTCTGAAGCTGATACAGATGCGGATGACACACCCGCGGAGGATGTTGAAACTGAGGATGAAGCCGAAGACGACGCACCTGTTCAGCCCACAGACAAAGATGAAACCATCGAATCTGTAGCGGATGAAGATGTTCAGGAAGAAATCCGTCGCCCACGCAAACCACGTCCGCGTCGTTATAAAATTCAGGAAGTGATCAAGGTTCGCCAGATTCTGCTGGTACAAGTCGTGAAAGAAGAACGGGGCAACAAAGGCGCCGCCCTGACAACCTATTTGTCATTGGCTGGTCGTTATTGTGTTCTGATGCCAAACACCGCACGTGGTGGCGGGATTTCTCGTAAGATTACCAATCCGGCTGACCGTAAGAAACTGAAAGAAATTGCCACGGAAATTGACGTGCCGCAGGGCGCAGGGCTGATTGTTCGGACTGCTGGTGCGCAACGTACCAAAAGCGAGATCCGTCGCGATTACGAATATCTGCAGCGCATGTGGGAACAGATCCGTGAACTGACGCTGAAATCTATTGCGCCAGCCAAGATCTATGAAGAAGGCAACCTGATCAAACGTTCGATCCGTGATCTTTACAATGGCGACATTGACGAAGTGATCGTGGATGGCGAAGCAGGCTATCGCACGGCGAAAGACTTCATGAAAATGATCATGCCGACCCATGCGAACAACGTGAAGCGTTACAATGAACAGCTGCCGCTGTTTGCGCGCTATCAGGTGGAAAACTACCTGTCTGGCATGTTCAATCCGACTGTTCAGCTGAAATCCGGTGGTTACATCGTGATTGATACCACTGAGGCGCTTGTTGCGGTGGATGTGAACTCGGGTCGGGCCACCAAAGAAGGTTCGATCGAAGACACCGCGCTGAAGACAAACCTTGAAGCTGCGGAAGAAGTGGCGCGTCAGATGCGCTTGCGCGATTTGGCAGGCCTGATCGTGATCGATTTTATCGACATGGATGAACGCCGCAACAATAATGCCGTTGAAAAGCGTTTGAAAGATCGCCTGAAAACCGATCGCGCGCGTATTCAGGTTGGCCGAATTTCCGGCTTTGGTCTGCTTGAAATGTCGCGACAGCGTCTGCGCCCTGGCATGCTTGAGGCCACAACACAGCCTTGTCCGTCCTGTCACGGCACGGGTTTGATCCGCTCAGATGACAATCTGGCGTTGACCATTTTGCGTGCCTTGGAAGAAGAGGGTGTGCGCAAGCGGTCTCGTGAGGTTCTGCTGAAGGCCCCAATTGCGGTGATCAACTACCTGTTCAACAACAAACGTGAACATGTTGCTGCGATTGAAAGCCGTTATGGTATTTCCATTCGACTGGAAGCAGACCCGCATCTGACCAGCCCTGACTTTACGATTGAACGGTTTAAAACCGCGACGCGCCGGGTAAAGCCAGCGGAAAGCCAGGTTGTCACCGGTACCATCGAAATGATGGAAGATATCGATGAAGCTGTCGAAGCGGAAGAAACTGAAGATCGTCCTGAGGGTGATGAAGAAGGCGCACCCAAGCGTAAGCGTCGCCGTCGTTCACGCCGTCGTGGCGGTCGTGGTCGCGGTGGTGAAAACAATCCGGATGAGAACGGATCTGATGGTTCTTCTGAAGGCGAAGAAGCTGTAGCAGCAGAAGCATCGTCAGAAGATGCTGTCGCAAGCGAAACAGTTTCGGATGAAGGCGAAGAACAGGCAGAAGCCAAGCCAAAGCGCCGTCGTCGCCGTCGTAAGTCGGATGAGACAGATGCGACTGAAACTGCCGCAGCTGAGGCTTCTTCAGACACTGAGGCCGAAGCAAAACCAGAGACTGATGTCGAAGCGGAAGCTGTGGCCGAAGAAAAGCCAAAGCGTCGTCGTACCCGTAAGAAGAAGACGGACGAAGCAGAGGTTGCAGCTGAGACAGAAACACCAACGGTTTCTGAAGAAACACCTGCAGAACCAGAAGCTCCCAAGAAACGTCGTACCCGTAAGAAAAAGACGGATGAGGTTGTGGAGGCATCTGAAAGCGCAGATGCACCGGCTGAAGTTCAGTCCGAAGCAGAAGCTGAGGTGAAACCAAAACCGCGACGCACCCGCAAAAAGAAGGTAGAGGAACCTGCAGCTGAATCTGAAACTGAAGTCAAAACGGATGATGCGGCACCGGAAGACAAACCTGCGCCAAAGAAACGCCGGACACGTAAAAAGGCTGAACCCGTAGTTGAAGAGGTCGCTGCAGTTGCGGAAACCCCAGCGGAACCTGTCGTCGACGTAGCCGAGCATGCCCCTGCCGCTGAAGCATCTTTAGTTTCTGTGGCTGATGCGCCTGTGGTTGAAACCGTTGAGGCGGTCGAAGCCCCCGCAGAAGTTGCAGTGGTGGCCGATGCCGTACAGGAAGCACCTGTTGCGGAAGAACCTGCAAAGCCAAAGCGCAAAGGCTGGTGGTCTCTGGGGCGTTGATCCCTGACCTCAGATAAATTAAAAACGCCGGGTTCTGCCCGGCGTTTTGCATTTGGGATCACAGCTTACGTTGTATCCACCAGATATGGGAATTTTCACCAGATCGCTGTTCCAACAGTTTATGACCGCTTTCCATGCAGAAATGCGGGACATCAATCACGGCGGCGGGGTCATCGGTTTCAAGGCGCAGAATTTGTCCGGGCTTCAGGCCACGCAGACGTTTGGCAGCCCGTAAAACGGGCAGGGGACACAGTAAACCCAAAGCATCCACATCAAGATCGGAAACGGGTATTTCAGTCATTTCAGCCCTTTCTTTGTCCGGATCACAGTGATGCACGTGAATGTGACATTCTGCGGCGTGACCTTCCTGATTGTTTCGCCTAAATATCAAAGGCGGTAAAGAGCGTGATACCGCAGATTCCCTTGGAAAGGACATTCAGTGCTTGATGCAACCCAGATTTTTGATGCCTCGCTTCTGGTTTCTCTGATCATTGCCCTTGCAGGGGGACTGATTTCGTTCCTCAGCCCCTGCGTTTTGCCAATTGTACCGCCTTATCTTGCTTACATGAGTGGGATCAGCATGACTGAGATGTCCGGTGATGAAGGCGAAGGTCAGGGCCGCGGGCGCCGCAAAGTTCTATTGGCAGCGCTGTTTTTTGTAATGGGGTTGTCGGTTGTCTTCCTGATGATGGGGCTTGCGGCATCAGTCGCAGGGCGCTTTCTGATCCAGAACCAAGACATGTTTATGACCATCGCTGGCGTCGTGATTATGATTATGGGGGCGCATTTTGTTGGCGTTTACCGGATCAAGTTCATGGACCGTGAGGCGCGTCTTGATGCGGGCGACCAGGGAGGGTCGGCTTTTGGCGCATTTGTTCTGGGGCTTGCGTTCGCATTCGGCTGGTCACCTTGCCTTGGGCCAATCCTTGGGGCGATCAGTTCGCTTGCCATGATGGAGGGTGCTGCAAGTCGCTCGATGCTTTTGATGGGGTTCTATGCACTGGGGCTTGGTATTCCATTTTTATTGGTCGCCGCATTTTTCCCACGCCTTAAAGGCCTTATGAACTGGATGAAGCGCCACATGGGGCGGATCGAAGCCACAATGGGGCTATTGCTTTGGACGGTTGGTCTGATGATGGCGACAGGTCAGTTCACAGAATTTGCCCTTTGGATCAATGAAAAATTCCCTGTGCTGCAAGCTTTTGGTTGATTGTGACTTCCTCTTTGCGGCGTAAATGCCGCAGAGAGGATATGCATTTTCATGTCTGCTTCCGATTTAACTTAATCTCATCGTCGTGACGGTCTAATCTGGGTTTAGTTAACATAGGTATTCCGCAGATATGTCATCTGACGTAGATAAATTGCAGTGCTCTGCGGACCAACAGGTTCGCAGACGTAAGGTGTTGTATATCCCGGGGTATGATCCGTTCCATCCTCGCCGTTATCGCGAATTGTACCGCAAAGAAAGCGCAGCACAGGCTGAAATTTCTGGGTATGAGATCGCCTTGAAAGCCAATCAGGGCAAGGGGCCTTATGGCTGGCATGTAGATGCGGTTATTGATGGTATGAATGTCGGAACTGATTTTGAGGTTCTGGTCTGGTCTGACATCGTGAAAGAAACGATGACGCAAAACATTCCTCGCACCTACCTCATGTTGGCCCGTACGGCTTGGACATATGTTGGATCTGGTGCGTTTTTCCGGCTTTTGAAAACTCGCAAAGGCCCGATGATTGCAGCCCTATACCCGATATTCATGCTGACTCTGCAGCTGGTACTTGCCTGTGCCCTGGGGGCCCTTACAGGTTCGGTTACAAGCTGGCTGATACATGGTTGGCTATACCTACCAGCATTTGCAGCAACTGTTGCGGCGGTTCTGATTTTATGTCGGAAGATCGATAATAAACTGTTCGCTTATTACTTGATGCATGATTATTCATGGTCCGCCCGGGACCATGGGGCAAGCCCGCCTGAGCTGGAGCAGAAATTATCTGAATTTCGGGCCCGTCTTACAGATGTCACGACGCAGGGTTATGATGAAATCTTGGTGATTGGACATAGTTCTGGGGCGCATATTGGGGTGTCTTTGCTGGCTGATTTTCTCCGAACACCTGAGGGAGGTAAGCCTGAAACAAGATTGTCATTTTTGACCATTGGGCAAGTTGTTCCTATGGTATCTTTTTTGAAGAAAGCCAAACGCTTGCGCGCCGACCTTCACCTAATGGCGGCACAGCAATATATTCCCTGGGTGGACGTAACTGCCCCTGGGGATGGGTGTGCATTTGCGCTGTGTGATCCGGTTTCTGTCACGGGTGTCGCACCGGAAAACAAATCCTGGCCTTTGGTTTTCTCGGCTGCTTTCACACAAAGCCTGACCCCCGCCCGTTGGAAAGAACTGCGCTGGCGGTTCTTTCGGCTTCACTTTCAGTATCTCTGTGCTTTTGATGCGCCAAAGGACTACGACTATTTTCAGATCACGGCCGGCCCGGTAACACTGTGGGAACGCTATAAAAATCGACCTGCGTCAAAGTCACGTATGGAAACGCCACTGTCCCCGTATAAGGATATGGCATGACACAGGTTCTGCCCCCCAAACCCCCAGCGCGCCCGGATAAAGTTTCTCTCTGGCGTTATGTGAAGCTGTTTCGCCAGGACATTCTGTCTGCGCAGCCGCAACGTTTGTATCGGGCGTGGATGGCAGCATTTAAAACGCCATTTTTTCGCAGTTACATGATCAATCAACCCGACTTGGTAGAAGAGGTCTTAAAGAGGCGCCCTGATGATTTCCCAAAGTCAGGCCGTATTTCTGAGGGGTTGCGGCCTTTGCTGGGCAATTCTGTTTTTCTAACCAATGGTGAGACATGGAAACGTCAGCGTCGTATTATTGATCCGTCTTTTGAAGGCGGTCGCTTGCGGGAAACTTGGCCCGCTATGGTGGATGCTGCAGAAGCTTGCGTCGCACGTCTGTATGCACGTGTGGAAACCGGGCAGGGCACGCCAATTGAAATCGAGGAAGAAACCAGTCACGCCGCTGCGGATGTGATCTTTCGCACATTGTTTTCGATCCCGATTGAACATGAAATTGCACGTGAGGTTTTTACAAGGTTTCGAGACTATCAGCGCAGTCAACCGATCCTGAATATTGCAGCCTTCATTCCTTTGCCGCGCTGGATGCCACGCCTGTTCCGTAAAGATACACGTCAGGCTGCCGCAGACATTCGTGGCCTGATTACCCAGCTTACGACGGAACGTATGGATGCGATAAGCGCCGGCACAGCCCCAGATGATCTTGCAACCAAAATTATGACGACCACAGACCCGCAGACCGGGGATAAGTTTTCGACCGAAGAAATGGTGGATCAGGTCGCGATCTTTTTCCTTGCGGGACATGAAACAAGTGCCTCGGCCCTGGCCTGGACGTTATATCTAATGGCGCTTTACCCCGACTGGCAGAAACAGATAGCCGAAGAAGCATCTGATCTGGATAGTCCTGAATTCTCGGCACTTTCGCGGCTGCGTGTCAGTCGTGATGTGTTTCGTGAATCCCTGCGTCTTTACCCACCAGTGCCCATGATGGTGCGACAGAATACCTGCCCGGAACACTTCAGGGATCGTGACATTGCCCCTGGTGCACAGGTGGTGATTTCTCCATGGCATCTGCACCGTCATGAACGTCTCTGGGATAATCCGGATGGCTTTGACCCCACGCGCTGGAATACCGAAAATGGCCGGCAATGTATGCGCAACGCCTGGATCCCGTTTTCCGCTGGAAGCCGTGTGTGTACTGGGGCAGGATTTGCGATGGCAGAGGGGCCTTTGTTACTGTCTATGATCCTAAAGAATTTCCGCATCACGGCAGTTCAGGGTAAAGATCCGGTGCCTGTTGCACATTTGACAGTTCGTTCGGCTGAAGGAATCTGGCTGCGCCTGGAGAAACGTTGAAAATAATGTTTGGCAAAGAAAACGGCCGCTGACGTGGATCAGCGGCCGGTCTGCGTCAGGTCATTCTGATTGATCAGCTGGCCTGGGCGTGGAGTTGTGCCATTGCTTGGAAATGACGCAGGACATAAAGGCGGATGGCTGTTGCCAGGCCCGACTCTGTGCCGCGTTCTGCATCGATCTCTGCAGCAAGTGTATTTACCGCAACAGATTTTTCAGAAGCAATATTACGGAATGCCCGCCAGAAATCATCCTCCAGCGTGACAGATGTTCGGTGCCCTTTCAGGGTCAAGGAACGTTTCTTTGGTCGTGTATCGATATAACTGTTCATTCGTCGTGGTCGTCTTCGTGTTTATGTTGATCAAGCAACTGATTATTGCGCGCGTTTCGCGCTGCCATAAGCTGTTTTTCAGAGTTGCTCAACCCATGTTTCAAGGCATTGTCTGCAGTTTCATCACGTTTTTGTTCCCGGGCCCTCTGCTTGCGGGCCCGGTTTAGATTTACCAGTTTTACCATGTATTTAGATTACGCTTTAGGTCCGATCATTTGCTCTGGCCGTACGACTTTGTCAAATGTTTCTTCATCAACAAAACCAAGTGCAATGGCCTCTTCTTTCAGCGTGGTGCCATTTTTATGCGCAGTCTTTGCAACTTTGGTTGCGTTGTCATAGCCGATGGTTGGCGCAAGGGCTGTCACCAGCATCAGGCTTTCTTTCATCAGCTTGTCGATGCGGGGTTCATTGGCTTGAATACCGTTCAGCATCCGTTCGGTGAAGCTATCCGTTGCGTCACCCAAAAGTTGGATAGATTGCAACAGGTTATAGGACATCATCGGGTTGTAAACGTTCAGTTCAAAATGACCTTGTGAACCCGCGAAAGTCATGGCGGCATTGTTGCCCATGACGTGTGCGGCGACCTGTGTCAGCGCTTCAGCTTGGGTTGGGTTCACTTTGCCAGGCATGATGGAAGACCCCGGTTCGT
>NZ_JBMYXF010000052.1:0-21295 GCF_049608145.1 Halocynthiibacter sp. | reverse complement strand
TTCTGTCACTGATGCCAGGTCTGCACATGCTTTACACGACCATAATGCGCGAACGAGCCATCCGACGCTTTTATCACGGCACCTAAGGTGTCACCGATTGTGGTGCCTTGCACCAACTGCGGGCTTTGGTTTGCTCACGCCCGCTCATCTTTTGAGCTGCCCATCACGACCAAGCTGCTGATGGACGCAACGCCTTTGATAGTGCCCAGAATTTCCGTGTGGAAATGTTTGTAGCTTTGCAGATCAGCTGTCTCGACCCGCAGCAAATATTCATGTGCACCGGCAATGTTATGGCACTCTCGCACCTCCCGCGCCGCCGCAATCGCCTGCTCAAACCCAGCCTGCGCTTGTTTGGAATGATCCGCCAATCCCACCAGCACGTAGCAAGCAAAACCGGCCCCCGTTTTTTCACGATCCACGACCGCGCGGTAGCCTTTGATCACGCCCTGGCGTTCCATCTCTTGCACGCGGCGCAAGGTGGCGGACGGCGAAAGCGCGACGCGTTCTGCCAGTTCTGTGTTTGCGATCCGCCCCTCACGGGACAAAATGCGCAATATATCATCTGATTTACGATCCATTCCCGACAATAATTGCAAACAAAGACAAATATCAAACAAGAAAGATGCGGAATTGCGCCATATTTACGCAATGATCATCAGGCAATAAGGACAATACCATGACTTTCGATTTTCTCCCCGCCCTGATCACCTTCGCCTTCGTCAGCTCCATCACCCCCGGCCCCAACAACCTGATGTTGGTGGCCTCCGGTGCAAACTATGGTTTCCGCCGCTCTCTGCCCCATATGGTCGGGATCTCACTGGGGCACGGGTTTATGGTCTTTATTCTGGGGCTTGGGCTGCTGCAATTGTTTGACACGATCCCCAATCTTAAACTGTCCCTGACAGCGGTCTGCTCTGTCTATCTGCTGTATCTCGCCTATAAGATTGCCACCGCCAGTGCGCCCGGCAAGCCAAAAGAAGGCGCGAAACCCTTCACGTTTTTACAAGCTGCCGCCTTTCAATGGGTCAACCCGAAGGCCATCTATATGGGCATCGCAGCCCAAACCAACTATGGCCCCGAAGGCAGCACCGCACCGCTTTGGTTGACATCGCTTGTGGTGGCAGTGGCTTTCACCTGCACCAATCTGCCATCGGTCAGCACCTGGGCCTGGATGGGAACACAAATCCGTCGTTGGCTGCAAAGCCCTACCCGCCTGCGTGCCTTTAACTTTACGATGGCAACTCTGCTGATCCTGACGCTGGTTCCTGTGATCAAAGGGCTGCTTTGACCACCAATCAAAAGGCCCGCAATGACGCGGGCCTTGTCTTTTCCGGGCCTCTACAAGAAATCCGCTATGGTCAACGCCATGTCAGTCCTGCACATCTGGCGTGATGTAAATCAGGGTCGGGCCTGCATGATCCAGTGCCTCAGTCACGGCCTCTTTAAAGCCAGCCACATCCACAGGGGCCACCGCCTTCGCCCCAAAGGCTTCGGCCAGTTTGCAGAAATCCGGGTTCCGGGCGATCACCGCGTTCGGCGCAATCTGACTGCGCACCATCGCGTCTTCGATCTCTTTCAGCTTGCCATTGTCCCAAAGAATAATCGGCAGACTCAGGCCCAGTTCAACCGCCACGCCTAGTTCCTGCATGGTGTAATGAAACCCATAATCCCCAATGATCGAAATCACAGGATCATCACCAACCCCAACTTTACCACCGATCGCAGCCGGCAAAGCATACCCCAATGTGCCAAAGCCATAGGGGTGATGCCAGTGACCAGGACGATCCACAGGCTGGGTGTTTTTCAGTACATAGGCAATCTGCGTCATGTCTGAGTAAATCATCGTGTTCTCAGGCAAGATCTCGGCCAAAGCATCACCGAACTTCGCAACCCCCGGACGGGCCGCATCGGTTTCTGCACGCCAGGATGCGATGCAGGTTTTCACATGCTCAGCGTCCCAGATGCTGCTGTGTGTATGTCCGACCAGAAGATCAGCCACGTCACGCATAAAGGCTTTCGCATCCCCCATGACAGGCAAATCCGCACGATGTGCGTCCTGTAGGCTTTCAGCATCAATATCGACCCGCACAAGCGTAGCACATTTCCCGATTGTATCGCGCCAGATGTCAACCTCAGCCAACTCGGTTCCCAGGGCGATCACAAGATCCGCCGCTTCAATTTCACGTGTGGATTCAGGTGTCGCCAGATAAGCACCATAGTTCAAAGGATTATCCGATGGAATGATCCCTCGCCCTGCATAAGTGGTAAAACAGGCCGCACCGGTCAGGGCCATCAATGCACGTGCCTCTTCAAATCCGGCAACAGCGCCGCCACCAAAGATGAACATTGGTTTTTTCGCGGAAGATATCCATTCCGCCACAGCCGCAACGTCTTCGGGCCGGGCCAATGGCAGGCTGCCACGCAGCGCATCATCTGATGGCCCGGCCACCGGTGCGCCCAGCACTTCGATGGGCACCTGAATATGTTTCGGGCGTTTGCGCTTTGTCTCAAACTCCACAAGTGCACGGTCAATCAGCCCATAGGCCGCATCCGCCGTCAAAGCCACCTCTGACCAGTCACACACTGTACGTGCAGCGCCGGCTTGATCTTTCATCTGATGCAATTGACCACGTCGCGTCGCGATCTCATCCAGACAAGACGAAATCACCAACATCGAAACTGAATCCGAATACCCCTGCCCCATAGGCGTCATCGCGTTACACAGCCCTGGCCCTGTAATCAGATAGGCCACCCCCGGTTTGCCTGTCGCGCGCGCATACCCATCCGCCATGAAACCAGCACCCTGTTCATGGCGTGCCAGAATATGCCTAATCCCGGCTTCCTCAATTCCCCGATACAGTTCAACATTGTGAACACCAGGAATGCCAAAGATCACATCCACGCCCCGGTCTTTCAGCATATGGGACATCTGTGCGCCAAGGGGTCTTGTCAGGGATGTGCTCATGTCAGTCTCTCCAGAATTTCACCGTCAGGATGGCATAGACAGCCATCAGTTCCAGTCGCCCGATCAGCATCGCCGCTGCCAGGATCCATTTTGCCGTATCACTCAGCCCGGCGAAGTTCCCCGACGGGCCAATCTTATCTCCTAGTCCCGGCCCGATATTGGCTAGGGCCGCTGCGGCACCCGAAACAGACGTGGTAAAATCCAGTCCGGTCAGCCCCAGTGCCACAGCAATAACGCCCAGCGTCACGATAAAAAACACAAAGAACGACATTACAGAGTTCAAAACATCCTCTGGCACTTTTCGTCCCTCATATCGGGGGGCGAACATGCCGTTTGGCGAATGGATCTTGCGAATCTGTGATTTTACGGATGCGATCAGCAACTGATAGCGGAAGATCTTGATCGAACAGGCTGTCGATCCCGCACATCCCCCGATCAGTCCGATGATGAAAAACAGCACAACCGCAAAACTGCCCCAAAGCATATAATCCGCGCTGGCATACCCCGTACCGGTCAAGATCGACACCGTATTGAACAACACCTCACGGAAATGCGCCTCTGTCGTGCCGCCTTCTGCCGACCAACGCCAAAACGAAAGAGACACAACCAGTACAATCGCCGTGATGAAAAACGACCGCACCTGACTGTCCCGCAACAGAGGCTGTGCACTGCCCGAAATCAACTGCACGTACCGCACGAAAGGCAAGGCCGCAAACAGCATAAAGACCACGCAGGCATATTGCGCAAAGGCTGAAAAATCACCGAAAGAGCTGTCGTAATTGGCAAATCCGCCGGTCGCCACCGTGGTCATTGCATGCACCACCGCATCAAACCGACCCATGCCGCCCGCCATATATGTAATCGCACAGGCCAAGGTCAGCCCGACATAAATCACCGAAATACGGCTGGATATTTCAGTCGCACGCGGCAGAATTTTCCCAAAGGTATCAAAGCCTTCAGACTTAAAGATCTGCATCCCACCAATGCGCAGTTCCGGCAAAAACACCATCGCAACAACAATGATACCCACGCCACCAAACCACTGCAAAAGCCCACGCCACAACAGCAGGCTGCGCGGCAGATCATCTAATCCAGAAAACACCGTTGCGCCCGTTGTCGTCAGCCCACTCATGGCCTCGAAAAACGCATCAACCGTACTGGCTTCCAGCACGCCAAGCGCAAAGGGAAGCGCCCCGAACATCGGCAAAGCAACCCAAACACCCGTGGTCAGAAGAAAGGTCTGTCGGATCGTCAGCCCTTCGCGCACGCCGTTCTGGCAGGCCAGTGCCACCAGCCCCCCCGTCAAGCTTGTGATAACAGCGCTTTGCAAAAACACGACCCAATGCCCGTCCCCATCACGCAGGTCAACAGCCATAGGCGCCAGCATGGTCGCCCCGAGAAAGGCCACAAGCAGGCCAATAACATAGCCCACCGGGCGAAGATCAAACATACTACAGGCATCCCCCACCCGGCTCAGAGTGTCAAGAGAACCTCCTGCGTCGCGGGCAAATCCCTGATCACCGTGCCCGTTATATCGTGCTGTTCATGTGTAGTGACAACTCACGCACACAGTGCAGAAGTGGCGTGACATAACGACTTCGATCATCTGCCAGGCGAAACATGGGCACGGACACACTGATCGCAGCAACAGGTCTGGCTGGCCCTTCCGTTATAGCTGCCCCAAAACAAACGATGCCTTCTTCATTTTCCTGATCATCAAAGATGTAACCATCCGCCTGACATGCGGACACATGCTGTAAAATCCCATCAATGCTGGTGGTGGTAAAACGGGTGATCGCAGGCATGGGCATGTGATCCAGCCGGTTCAAAAGATCCGTTTTATCCAGCGCGGCAAGAAACGCTTTTCCAACGCCACTTGAATGCAACGGCACCGATGTTCCGATGGTTGACGCCATCCGAACCGTTTCCCGACTTTCGATTTTATCAATATAAACCAGCGCATCCCCACTGGGCACGGCCAGATGAATGGTTTCGCCGGTCTGATCGCGTAGCTTTTCCAGTGCATCACGGGCGATCTCACGTATATCAGATTGCACCAGCGCCTTTCGGGCCAAGGAAATAAGGCGCGCACCAGGTTTATAACGCCGCCCAGCGCTTTGGTGGATCAGGCCTTCCGCTTCAAGCCCTGCCAGCAGCCGATACAACGTCGGGCGGGTGAATTCACATTCTGTCAGAAGCTCCTGCAAATCGGGCGGCGTCTGACGGTCGCATATATGCTGCAACAAGCCAATACTGCGCGCAAAACTCTGGGTACCCTGAACCTGTTTGGTCATTTTGAAATCCACCAATTGACGAATTATGCGGTCAGGTTATGCTGTCCACATATGGAATCATGTATCCACAATATGGACAATCTGCTAAAATGACAAGCGAGAACATACATAAAACCGTTCTGGTAACCGGCGGAACCAGTGGCTTGGGTCAGGCCATCGCGCAAGGTTTCGCCCGAGAAGGCCATCAGGTTTATGCGGCGGGTCTTGGGCCTTTGCCTGAACATACCGCCGGTGTCAGCTATCAGACGCTAGACGTGCGCGATGGCCACGCCGTCGAACACCTGATTTCTGCATTGCCCGCGTTGGATGTGGTGGTGAACGCAGCTGGTATCATTCGTCGCGAGGCAGAATTACAGCCAGACGTCTTTGCAGAGGTGATTGATATCAATTTAAACGGCACCATGCGTGTCTGTGCAGCAGCTCGTCCATTGTTGGCACACAACCAAGGTGCAATCATAAATATCGCTTCAATGCTCAGCTATTTTGGCGGCGGGCTTGTCCCCGGCTATGCCGCTTCAAAGGGTGGGATTGCACAACTGACAAAATCTCTGGCCATCGCTTATGCAGCAGATGGCATCCGGGTCAATGCTCTGGCCCCGGGCTGGATCGCAACCCCGCTGACACAGGGCCTGCAAAACGACCCGGAACGATCCACTGCGATCCTGTCACGCACCCCCATGGCGCGCTGGGGACAGCCAGAAGACTTGATTGGTCCTGCGCTGTTCCTCGCCTCAGAACAGGCCGGCTTCATCACCGGTACAATTTTAAACGTCGATGGCGGCTACGCCGCTGTCTGACCTGAAAGGAAGCAATATGCCACTGGCCTCAGAAGACGAAAACCCGATGATCCCCTACAAACACCCCATGCCACAGGACGCGTTGCCTGACATCGTCATCCCGGATGCATTGTCTGAGAACGATCCTCGCATGTGGGTTCAGCAGACCGAAACCGTGTTCTTTCGCCCTTTGTGCCTGAATGTCAGCCAAGGCTATTGGATGAACCTTCTGAAAGTGACGAAATCGGGTGTTCTATCCCGCCATCGCCACCCTAATCCGGTGCATGGTTTTGTCCTGAAAGGCCGCTGGCATTATCTGGAACATGACTGGGAAGCAACCGAAGGCAGCTATGTTTATGAGCCACCCGGCGAAACCCATACGCTCGTCGTGCCAGAGGACGTGGATGAAATGATCACCTACTTCCAGGTGAATGGGTGCATGAATTACGTGGATCCGGATGGAAACAACATTGGCTACGAAGATGTGTTCACCAAGATTGACATGTGCCGCGCGCATTTCGAAAAAGTCGGCCTTGGTGCGGACTACGTCAAAAATTTTATCCGGTAATCGATATGAGCAACGTAACCTATGACTTCACCGGGCGCACAGCCGTCGTAACAGGTGGATCCGCCGGGATTGGCGCAGAGATCGCCCGCCATTATGCCCGGGCCGGGGCCAATGTGGCAATCTGGGATCTGCGCGCACCGGATGATACCCCAGAAGGTGCAATCTTCTGCGAAGTGGACATCAGCCAGCCAGATCAGATTGCACATGCGGTTTCGCAGACCTGCACAGCATTTGGCGGGATCGATTTCCTGTCGCATAACGCCGGGTTCGCAGGCCCTACCCTGCCTGTCACCGAAAATGATCCAGCCATCTGGGCCCGCGTCATAGATGTAAACCTAACCGGCACCTTCCATCTGGCCCATGCCATTGTCCCGATCATGCAGGATCGTGGCTTTGGCCGAATTATCAATATGGCATCTCTGGCGGGCAAAGAAGGCACGCCCAATGCTTCGGCTTATTCTGCGGCCAAAGCTGGCGTGATCGGCTTCACCAAGTCTCTGGCAAAGGAACTGGCTCAGACCGATATCCGCGTTAATTGCATCGCCCCTGCAGCGGTCAAAACCGCGATCTTGGATCAGATGGAACCAGAGTTTGTGCAAATCATGATCGATAAATCGCCGATGAAGCGCCTTGGTCACACCGAAGAAGTGGCGCGTATGGTGATGTGGTTGTCGTCAGAGGACTGTACCTTCAACACCGGTGCCGTCTTTGATCTGTCTGGCGGAAGGGCAACCTATTGATGCCACATATCCGCAACTTTACCCCCGGTCCTGTAGAGATTTCCGAACAGGTGCTTGCCGCTCAATATGGCAGCCAGAAACTGCATGTCGGCCCGGATTTTGCCGAAACATACGTCCGGGTGACTGAAAACCTGCAGACGATCTTTGGCACAAACGGTCATGTCGCCGTTGTTCCTGGATGTGGCACGCTCGCCAATGAAATGGCTTTGGGGGCATTTCTGCAGCCTGGCAAGCGCGCACTTATTCTGGATGCTGGGTATTTCAGTTCAGTTCTGCAACGTTCTGTTGAAGGTTGGGGCGCACAGGCAGATCTGCTTCCAATCCCGGCAGGACAGCCGGCGGACCCGCAGATCGTTCAAAATGCCCTGTCCGCACAGGATTATGACCTCCTGTGCTTCACCCATGTAGAAACCTCAACAGGGCTTCTGAACCCGATTGATGCGCTCACACAGGTCGCCAAGGCCGCAGGCGTTCCAGTTATGGTGGATTCCGTCAGCGCCCTTGGTACATGCCCGGCCCAGATGGATGATCTGGGTATATCCGCAATGACAACGGCTTCGCAAAAAGGGCTTGAATCCGTGCCAGGCCTTGGCATGGTCGCCCTATCTGAAACAACATGGCAACAGCTTGAAACCAGACAATTGCGGCGCGGTGGCATGACAGATCTTCTGCGCTGGCGCGAGCAGTTCAACACCGCCCATGATTGGCATCCCAGCCTAACCACAATGCCTGTCGGCGTGGTCTATGCGTTGGATATTGCACTGAAAAAGATCCTATCTGAAGGCCTGGAAACCCGATTTTCCCGCCACATAGGCGCACGGGATTATTTCTGCGACGCGATGACCCAGGCAGGCTTTGACCTGCAGATCATACAAGGCGCCCGGGCCGCCGGCGTGACCGCAGTACAAACAGGCGGGCGTTTCGCATCATCCAGATTGGTCAATCACCTGATATCGGACCACCATATTCGTATTGCCGGAGGCTTCGGGGCAAACAAGGAAGACGTTTTCCGGGTTGCCCATATGGGGGATCACGCAAATATCCCGGCTCTGAAAGCCGTCGTTTCCGCCATCACAGAATTTGCGGAAAGCCATGCAAAATAACACATAACATCACCTCCACCCTCTGTGGGGCATAAAAATGTGCCCCACAGAACACCCGGCATTTCAGGACAGTTCAAAATCAGCGAAAACCGCGCCATGATCTGATCCCGCATCCCGCCAGCTGCTAACCCCCGGGAAAACTTGCACCCCAGCATTGCTTCCATTCAGGTTTTCCGGTGGCATGCCACGACGTTCGATCCCCGCAGATCGCAACCCCGCCTGTAGGGCATCTGACACAAGGATATAGTCAATCTGATTGAATGCATCCTTGTAACGATAGGTCCAGCGTTGCCCCGCAACAGGACCAACCGGCGTATTCAGAACATCGGTCAAATCCCCCATCCCCACCAGAGGCGAAAGCGGATCACTGTCTGGCGTGTCATTCAGATCCCCAAGCACAGCAACATACTGATGTTGCAGATCATATCTCGTCTCCAGAATGCGACGTATTTCGTGGGCCTGCGCTTTTCGTTTTTCATCTCCCCCCTGATATTTACTCTTCAAGTGGTTTGCGAGAAGGAACACAGATCCAGCAGGCGTCAGAATTTCGACTTCCAAGCAATCCCGTGAAAAGATTGCTTTTCCCTCGGCTGTTTCGGCAAAGATATTTGTGCGCACCCGCCCAATCGGGAACTTTGAATACACCCCAACATCAATGCCGCGCGGGTCGCTTTTTCCGTCGATCAAAATATTATAGGGATACATTCGTCCTAGGCGATCCGCGTTAAATCGGTCCAGAACCAAACGGTCTTCGACTTCATTGATACAAATGACATCCGCATCCACTTCCCGGATAACACGTGCCGTATTTTTTGATGTTTGGTCAGAAAATTTATCACGGTCATAGGTCAGAAACCCAAGCCACTGATCCCTGCGCCTGGGCGCCAAACGATATGTTTCTTTTTCGCCATCACCATCTGCATCATGTTTCCTGAAAAGATAATACCCGACGTCGGAACGCAGCATATTATACCCAATGAATGACTTCAGATCTTTATAAAGATGCCCCGCCCGGTCTCGGTCTGCGGAACTGTATGTCTCTTTCTGAAGAATACCCTGAAGCTCTCCGATGCGCTTCATCTTTGCGCTTCCGGTATCATGCTGGGCGAAATTTAAAACTTTGGCGCGCCCGAAAAGGTTCTCAACATTATAGGTCGCAATCCGGATGTTCAGTGTCATGAAATGTCCTTTCGCTTAAAATAATGCGGACATCATACATGATTTTTCAAAAAATTACGACTTAGAGCTGCGAATGGCTTTCCCCGACCGGGGCGTTCAAATCACCTCAGACCATGTGCCAGGGACGGGCCTGTTTATCGCAAGCTGACTATATCTGTCGAATTTGAACTCAACATCCATGGCAAAGCTCTTGTCATCCGACCTTTGGTACAATCCTTCAAAATGCACACGATCCAATTGTACAGATCATTGGAAGGCCCTCAGGCGGTCAGCCCCAAATAACAGAGACTGGCCGTATATTATTGCTGAACCCCAAAAGGCGCTGTGCTTTAGCTAAACTCGCGCAGACGGGCCACATAGCGGGCCATGGTGTCAATTTCGAGATTGATAAAATCACCCTCTTTCACATCACCCCAGGTCGTGACTTCCTTGGTGTGAGGGATGACATTGATACCAAAGGTACAGCCGTCCACTTCGTTCACCGTCAACGATGCACCATTCAGGGCAACCGACCCTTTAGGCGCGATAAAACGGGCCAGATCTTCTGGCGCGCGGAATGTCATGCGAGTGCTGCCACCTTCGTCACGCAATTCAATCAGTTCAGCCACACCATCCACATGACCAGACACAATATGACCGCCCAGTTCATCCCCAACCTTCAAAGCACGTTCCAGGTTCAGGCGACGCCCGTTGTTCCAGCTGTTGCGGCCAATATTTGTCAAGTTCACGCTTTCGGCCGAAATTTCCACATCAAACCAGTTCTTTGGCGATGTCCCCGTTGCAACGACCGTCAGGCAAACCCCGTCACAGGCAATTGACGCCCCCATGTCGATCGTATCCACATCGTATGAGGTCCCGATGCGCGCGCGCAAATCGCCACGCTGTTCGGTTTCAAGCACTTCGCCAACGTCGGTGATAATTCCGGTAAACATGATGCGTCCTCTGATCTGATGCCTTTGGGCCGGGGTAACTTTTTGCGCGAAGCTGCGCAAGAAAAACCCGCATACACCGAACTTACAACCGGAGCTTGCCTTCATTTGCGACGCTGGGTTACTGTGCCACCAGTTCCGCCAAAAGCTGACATCAGATTGGCCGGCCGGTTTTTAGAAAGCAATGCTATTGATGAGTACAGGCGTACAACCACCCGCCGACCAGCGTCGGTTCCTGTTTCTGCAAGGCCCCCACGGCCCGTTTTTTGCAAAACTGGGTAAAATGCTGCGTGCGGCTGATGCCCAGGTCTGGCGTATTGGCTTTAATGCCGGCGATCAGGCCATGTGGTTTCGTGGGCCAGGTTATATTCCATTTACGGATACACCCGAAAACTGGCCTGCGTTCTATCAAGACCGACTGGATGAACACCAGATCACCGATATTGTGCTGTATGGTGACACCCGGCAGATCCATGCAACTGCGGTAAAAGAAGCCAAAGCCCGTGGTCTGCGTGTCCATATTTTCGAAGAAGGCTATCTGCGCCCTTATTGGGTCACATATGAACGGGATGGCTCCAACGGCCATTCACGCCTGATGGGCCTAGGTGTGCTTGAAATGCAGAAAGCCCTTGAAACCGTCGATATGGATGTGCCCGAGGCCCCTGCCCGCTGGGGTGATATGCGCCAGCACATGTTTTACGGCGCGCTGTATCACTGGTACGTCATGTTGCGAAATCGAAAATACAAAGGGTTTCGCCCCCACCGGGACATCAGTGTCTGGCGGGAATTTCAGCTATATTTCCAGCGCCTAATGCTGGCCCCACTTCTTGCCTTTGATCGGATCGCGGCAACCATGCGGATCAAATACGGTGGCTTTCCTTACCATCTTGTTCTGCTTCAGCTGGAACATGATGCCAGCTTCCGTGAACACAGCCCCTTTGACACCATGCCGCAATTCCTGGAAACCGCCCTACGTGGATTTGCAGAAGGCGCGGCCAAGCATCATCACCTCGTTTTCAAGGCACATCCACTGGAAGACGGCCGTGTGCCACAGCGCCGTGAAATTCGACGAATCGCCAAAGAACTGGGCATCGGGAATCGGGTACATTATGTGCGTGGCGGCAAGCTCGCCAAACTGTTAAACCACGCCAGAAGCGCGATCACAGTGAATTCAACCGCAGCACAACAGGTGCTTTGGCGGGGCTTGCCTCTGAAGGTCTTCGGTGATGCCGTATATGCAAAACCCGAATTCGTTTCAAAGCAGTCCTTGCCCGAATTTTTCCAGCAGCCTACGCGCCCAGATACACGATCTTATCGCGATTATCGCCATTATTTACTGGAAACTTCGCAAATCGCCGGTGGTTTCTACTCCGCTGGCGGACGTCGTCAGATTTTACGCCAGGTCGTGGATCTGATGTTGGCTGATCAGGATCCATATGACGCCCTAATGACCGGAAACGCGCCCCCGCGGCAACAGTTGCACAGCATTCAATAGGCATGCGTGAAACGAAACTGGATTTTTGCAAATCCCTTCGCTAAAGTTAGTCAAAATATCTCCGCATAAAAACCAGCGGAATACATATTAATGAGGGCGTAGTAGTGATTATTTCAACATCCAAATGGGTGAAGCCATTCGTATTGTCTGCAGTTGTGCTGTCACTGGCCTCCTGTGGGTTGCCTCGCTCAGGTCCAAACAAATCTGAAATCAACCGGGGATCTGTCGAAAACGGCGGCAGCTCGTTCATCATCACCGTTGATAATTCAACCGCTGGCAAAATTTCAGAGGCGCCAGTCGCCGGATTCACCCAGGCTTTTCTCAGTGCCGGTGAAATTGGCTCTGACACCATTCGCCCAGGCGACACCCTTAGCCTGAGCATCTGGGAAAACGTCGAGGCCGGTGTTCTTGGCACCCGCGGTGCCCCTTCTGTCCTGAGTGAAATGCAGGTTGATGGCGCAGGTATGATCTTTGTTCCTTACGCAGGTCGTATCCGCGCAAGTGGCAACACACCTGATGCCCTGCGCCGTATTATCACCGAAAAACTTGACGAACAAACACCAGATCCACAGGTTTTGGTCAGCCGTGTCGCCGGGAACGGTGCCACTGTTTCACTCGTTGGTGATATTGGTGGGCAAGGTATTTACCCAATCGAACGCCCAACCCGAACGCTGGCCGCTATGATTGCCCAGGCCGGTGGTGTCAGCATTGCACCAGATATCGCACGCGTAACAGTGCTTCGCGGAAACCAGTCCGGTACGGTTTGGCTGGAAGATCTTTATTCTAACCCGCGCTATGACATTGCCTTACGCGCAAATGATCGCGTCTTGGTCGAAGCAGACACACGTTCCTTCACCACACTTGGTGCAACCGGCAGTCAAGCTCGTGTTGCCTTTGAATCCCAGACACTCTCTGCAATCGAAGCCATTGCGCAGGTTGGCGGGATTTCCAGCAATATCGCCGACCCAACGGGCATCTTTGTGTTCCGCAACGAAAACGCGGCAACCGCAAATGCCGTCCTGGGCCGAAACGATCTGACCGGCGTCCAGCGTTTTGCCTATGTGCTTGACCTGACCCAACCCGACGGTGTGTTCTTGGCCCGTGATTTTGTCATTCGCGATGAAGACACCATTTATGTGACCGAAGCGCCATTCGTACAGTGGAACAAGTCCATTGCAGCGCTGACAGGTTCCTTACAGTCAGCAAACGCTCTTAACTCAATCGCCGGCAACTAAATTTATGCCAACGGCATCAGGTATGATGAAAGACGCCGGGCCCGAAACGGCCCGGCGTCTTTACGTTTATAACGGCGGCTTCCTGACACAGGGCCGTATACGCCGCATTCTGTCCCTTGCCGGCTATGACATCAAAATCGGCACCCCCGGACCTGATGACATGGTCGCGGTCTGGGGCAAAAGCCCCACATCCCCCCGGGGCGAAAAAGTGGCCAAGCGACATGACAGCCCGGTTTTGCGCGTTGAAGACGCGTTTCTGCGATCCGTCCTGCCCGGGCGTAGTGGCAGTGATCCAATTGGCTTATTTCTGGACACTGGGGGCGTACATTTTGACAGTTCCACCCCATCGGATCTTGAAACAATCTTGGCCACTAACCCGCTTGATGATGCTGCGATCCTGAACCGTGCACGCGGCGCCATTGAACGCATTCGCAAAGCCCATCTGTCGAAATACAACAACTTTAATCCGGCGCGCCCTGCCCCGGATCCCGGCTATGTTCTGGTGATTGATCAGACACGTGGCGATGCCTCTGTGACATATGGCAATGCCGACGCGAATAGTTTTCGCGAAATGCTGGTCACTGCACGTCTGGATCATCCGCACGCGAAGATTCTCATCAAGACCCACCCGGAAACACAGGCAGGACACCGCGAAGGCTATTACTCCACGGTCGACGAAAATGATCAGGTGACCCTGTTCAGTGACGATGTCTCGCCCCATGTGCTGCTGGAAGGTGCCATAGCCGTATACACCGTGTCATCAACCCTGGGATTCGAAGCCATCTTTTCCGGTCACAAACCCCATGTCTTTGGCCAACCATGCTATGCGGGCTGGGGGCTGACTGAGGATCATCAACCCATCGACCGGCGTCAGCGCGTTCTAACGCGTGCGCAATTGTTCGCAGCGGTTATGATCCTCTATCCAACCTGGTACGATCCCTGCAATGACCGTCTCTGTTCACTGGAAGATGCCATCGGCGCATTGGAAGCCGAAGTGCGACAATGGCGCGAAGATCAGCAAGGTTATATCGCCATGGCCATGCGCAGCTGGAAACGCACGCATCTGCAACATTTTTTCGGTGCGCAAAAAGCTGTCAGATTTGACGATCACCCGAAAAAAGCCACCGCCAATGCCCGCAGCCAGCACCGCAAACTGATGATCTGGGCCGGGTATGCCAACCAAGAGATCCGCAATACCGCCACACCAACCCCACTCATGCGGGTCGAAGACGGTTTCCTGCGCTCTCGCGGGCTGGGTGCTGCCCTAACCCCACCTCTGTCTCTCGTGTCTGACGATCTGGGCATCTATTATGACCCACGCAATGAAAGTCGTCTCGAACATATGATCGCGGCCCGCACCCGCCTTAGCGACGCGGAAGATCACCGCATTGAACGGCTGATTGATAAAATCAAACGCGCGGGGCTTAGCAAATATAACCTGAAACCGGACGGGGTCGATCTGCCGCCGCGTCAAGAGGGGCAGATGGTGATCCTCGTGCCAGGTCAGGTCGAAGATGACGCCTCCATTCGGTTTGGCACAGATAAGGTCAATACAAATGCCGCCCTTCTGGAAGCCACACGCACCGCATATCCCGACGCACAGATCCTGTACAAACCCCATCCCGATTGCGAAACCGGTCTGCGCAAAGGCAATATTACACACGACACGGCCTTGAAATGGGCTGATCATGTTATGGACAATATGGACACCGCATTTTTGCTGGACCACTGCGACAGGGTTTCAACTATGACCTCGCTCATGGGGTTCGAAGCACTTTTGCGGGGTCGCAAAGTCACCTGTTACGGACAGCCGTTTTATGCGGGCTGGGGACTGACACAGGATATGTCGCCAACGCCATCGCGCCGCAAGACACATCCATCGATGCACGGCCTGGCCTATGCCACATTGATTGATTACCCACGCTATTATGATCCGAAATCACGCCGCCCTGCCCCGGTCGAAGTCATCGTTGATCGCCTGACACAGGGAAATTTACCAAAGCCATCTTACGCCAATCGCATCCTATCAAAGCTGCAGGGGCGTCTTGCCAGTTACAGCTGGATCTGGCGTCGCTGACCGGGGACAGCCCGGCTGTTAGCGGTAAATCGCGACATTCGGGCGCAGGAACCACATTTCATGTCACTTGCCTGACGCGAAACCCTGCGCATAGAAACATATAGGGACAGTGCAGTCAGGGAGGACAACACATGACTTATCGGGAAACATACAACGCTTGGAAATCAGATCCGGAAGCATTCTGGATGGAAGCAGCCGAAGCGATTGAATGGGATCAGAAACCGTCCAGGGCACTCTCTGACGAAAATGCGCCTTTGTATGAATGGTACGCCGATGCAAAGGTCAACACCTGCTGGAACGCAGTGGACCGCCACGTTGAAAATGGCCGAGGCGAACAAACCGCCATCATTTATGACAGCCCGATCACCCACACCAAACGTGAAATCTCCTATGTAGAATTGCGCAACCGGGTGGCGTCCCTTGCGGGTGCTTTGCGTGCAAAAGGCGTGGAAAAAGGTGACCGCGTTATCATTTACATGCCAATGATCCCTGAGGCACTTGAGGCTATGCTGGCCTGTGCCCGTATCGGTGCTGTGCATTCCGTGGTCTTCGGTGGTTTTGCTGCAAATGAGCTGGCCGTGCGTATTGATGACTGCACGCCCAAGGCCATCATCGCGGCCTCTTGCGGGCTGGAACCCGGGCGCACCGTACATTACAAACCGCTTCTGGATGGTGCGATTGAACTGGCAACCCACAAACCAGACTTCTGCGTGATCTTTCAACGGGAACAGGAAGTGGCCGAACTGGTTGAGGGACGCGATTTCAACTGGCACGGCTTCCAGTACGGTGTGGAACCTGCCGGTTGCCTGCCGGTTGAAGGCAACCACCCCGCCTATATCCTGTACACATCCGGCACCACCGGTCAGCCAAAAGGCGTTGTGCGTCACACCGCAGGTCATCTTGTGGCCCTGAACTGGACGATGAAGAACATCTATAACGTCGATCCGGGCGATGTGTTCTGGGCCGCCTCTGATGTCGGTTGGGTCGTTGGTCATTCCTATATCTGTTACGGCCCGCTGATCCACGGCAACACCACGATTGTCTTTGAAGGCAAACCTGTTGGAACGCCAGATGCCGGCACCTTCTGGCGTGTGATCGAAGAACATAAGGTTAAGACCTTCTTCACCGCCCCCACGGCCTTCCGCGCTGTAAAGCGTGAAGATCCAACCGGCGAATACGTAAAAAAATACGACCTCAGCTGTCTGGAACAGGTTTTCCTGGCGGGTGAACGCGCAGATCCCGACACGATCGTCTGGGCGCAGGACCAGCTGCAGAAACCGATCATTGACCACTGGTGGCAGACTGAACTGGGCTATCCCGGCGTATGTAACCCGGTTGGGATCGAACTTCTGGACGTCAAACTTGGCTCTCCTTCCGTGCCTCTGCCTGGCTATGAGATGAAAATTTTCGATGATGAAGGCAATGAACTGCCCCCAGGTGAATTGGGGGCCATTGTAACACCTCTGCCCCTGCCCCCGGGCACCTTCCCAACACTGTGGAATGCGGAAGACCGGTATAAGTCCAGCTATCTCGAAACCTTCCCCGGCTATTACGAAACCGGCGATGCGGGCATGATCGATGAAGATGGCTATCTTTACATCATGGCGCGCACCGATGACGTGATCAACGTCGCGGGCCATCGCCTGTCAACCGGCGGCATGGAAGAGGTTCTCGCCGCTCATCCAGATGTAGCGGAATGCGCGGTAATCGGTGTCGCTGACGCCTTGAAAGGACAGATGCCCATGGGCTTTCTCTGCCTTAACTCCGGGACAGATCGCCCTCATGCGGACATTGTCTCAGAAGTGGTAAAACTGGTGCGAGAAAAAATTGGCCCCGTGGCAGCATTCAAGCTGGCCTGCGTGGTGGACCGGTTGCCCAAAACCCGTTCTGGTAAAATTTTGCGGGCTACAATGGTGAAAATTGCGGACGGCGAAACCTTCAAAATGCCTGCAACGATTGATGATCCGGCCATCTTGGATGAAATTCGGGACGCATTGAAAACACTGGGATATCCGCAACAGTAGTTATAACAGAAACTACACCGTTTCATACCTCTTGAAGTTGACACAAAAACGAGTCAAATTCAGGAGGTAACGGGCCATTCGCCCGTATATTCGTTATGAGTGAAGCGTCAGGTCAGTTAATATGTTGTTTTCCCAGTTTGTTTCGGGGGATCCCCTTGGATCAGTTCCTGCACCTGCCCGACAGGTAATAGGGTTTTTTCCCATCCAGAAAACCGCAACCTCTGGAAATACGCGCCCCTACAGCACATATCCCCTGCGTCTTGCCAATACGATCCACGCGCCCGTCACACAGTCTCATAACAAGGCTGTTCCCCAATGACGAAACAGCTGCTTTTGATTGAGGACATCGCATCTCTGCAACAAGGGTACCATGATGCCCTGGCCAACGCCGGATATACGGTTCACCTTTGCCGAACTGGCGTCGAAGGATTGGCCGCCTTTGATGAAACACGTCCTCCTGTTGTTTTACTCGACCTGCTTCTACCGGATCGCAGCAGCATCGATTTGGTACAAGATATCCTGGCCATCGCGCCGGAAACCCGCATCATCGTCATAACGGCCAACGGATCGATCAATCGGGCGGTTGAAGCCATGCGCATTGGGGCCCATGAATTTCTGCTAAAACCGTTCAACGAACAGCGCTTATTGGCCGCTATTCAGAACGCTTGGATCGACAACGATCCGGCACCCGAAGAAACGCCCCCTTCCCCACCTCTGCAGACCATGGGCTTCATTGGATCTTCTGCGGTGATGAACCGGGTCTATGAAAACATCCGCACAGTTGCTGCCTCAAAGGCCACGGTCTTTATCACGGGTGAAAGCGGCACCGGCAAAGAAATCTGCGCCCAGGCGGTGCATGATCTCTCCACCCGTGCTGATGGGCCATTTGTTCCGATCAACTGTGGCGCGATCCCGAATGACCTGCTGGAAAGCGAAATTTTCGGCCATTTGCGTGGCGCTTTTACGGGTGCGATCTCTGACAAACCCGGCGCTGCCGCTGTCGCCGACGGCGGTACGCTGTTTTTCGACGAAATCTGCGAGATGAGCATGGAATTGCAGACCAAGCTGCTGCGCTTCCTGCAAACCTCCATGATCCAACCCGTTGGCTCTGTGCGTCCGATTAAGGTCAACGTTCGCATCGTCTGTGCGACCAATCTGGATCCTCTTGAACAGATGCGTCTGGGTAAGTTTCGCGAAGATCTTTATTATCGTCTGCATGTGGTGCCCCTTCACCTGCCGCCCCTGCGCGAACGCGAAAGCGATGTCATCGAAATTGCCACCAACGCATTGCAGCAATTTTCAAATGAAGAAGGTCGCCGTTTTGAAGGGTTCTCCCCCGAAACCGAAAACTTTTTCCGGGCGCATCGTTGGCCTGGCAACGTGCGTCAGCTGTTGAATGTCGTGCGAAATATTGTTGTTCTGAACAATGGCACATCGGTCAGTATGGATATGCTGCCGCATGATTTCAGACGTTCCCTGCATTCGGAACCCCACTTGTCATCACCCGAGACGGTTTTAAACACAACGATACCACCGTCATTCCCACAGGCCAGTGCCACCCCCTCCAACGAAGCCCCTCTTAACGGGTTGATTGGCAAAACACTGGACGAAATTGAACGCATCGTGGTCCAGGAAACCATCGCGCGAAACGGCGGTTCCATTCCGGTGGCGGCACGTGTTCTGGCTGTCTCCCCGTCTACGATCTATCGCAAAATTTCCAGCTGGAAACTACAAGACAAGGCCCTGCGCGACAGAAACCGGGCCTCATAAATTATGTTCGCAATGCAGCAGATCGATTTTCCAATCGATGCCGGAAAAATCAAGGTGGACGCTGCACAGTTAGGGTTTTGCACCACCTTGGCCATCGGCCTCGATTGCCGCCAACCCTGTCTTTGAAACCTCATTGCCGCGTTACTGCAATGCCCTTCATGATCGAAATCAAGTTCCTACAAAGCCCCCCTTACACCACCCCTGTGTAAGGTTTGCGTGCAAGGGTTTCGTGCACATAGTTAATCATTGTGATGAAGTCGAACACCGGAAGCCCCGTCGCCGCCTGAACTGCATGCGCATAGGGCGGTATATCGCTGCATTCCAGTAAGATAGCCCCCAAATCATCGTATTCCGCATAAAGCTTTTGCGCAGCTTCAACAACTTCCCGGCAGACGGCATCATCATCAAATTCGTTTTTGTTCTTTAATAGAGAGCCGCCAAAAACATCCGCATTTTCCAGGCCAGAAATCGCCAAGGGAATATCTTTAGACACGTTAGATCCTGCGAAATGTGCGGCCGTCAGGCTGGTGCTATCGGCAACAATAATACCAACGCGCTTTCCAGTGATCATATGCATGAAAGGAATTTGCAGCAGGCTTGAGACAAACACAGGAATATCCACAGCCTTTGCAATTTCCTTTTGATATAGCGCCATAAAACCGCAAGCTCCGGTGATGGCCTTAACGCCTTCCGCTTGTAATTTACGGGCCGCGGCGATGAAGGGTTCAAGAAGGGACGGATCCGCTTGATGCAGCAAACGCTCGACCGACACACCTTCGACCAATGCATAGCGGACCGGGAAATCGAATGTAGATGCGTTCGCAACGTTCCCCGGCACAAAGGGGTAATCACAATCCAACACCAAAATCCCGATGGTTTCGCCGGCCCAATTTTGGCTTTTCAGTCGTGATTTATAAATCATATTCAGTGCCTTGTGCGTCAGATAAATTGTTCCTGTAACAGGCGTTCTTCCAGCCCATGGCCCGGGTCAAACAGCAAGCGGTGGCTGACGGCAGGCTGACTTTCGATTTCCACGAAGGCAACGTTGCGCACAGACCGGCTGTCCGCATCCACCATCACCGGGCGTTTGGGGGCTTCCAGCACGTCAAAGCGCACTTTTGCCCCTTTCGGCAGCAATGCCCCACGCCAGCGTCGCGGCCGGAACGCAGCAACCGCTGTCAGTGCAAGAACCCCAGCCCCGATTGGCAGAATTGGACCATGCGCAGAGTTGTTATAGGCCGTAGATCCCGCAGGCGTTGACAGCAGCGCGCCATCGCAGACCAGTTCCTTCATCCGAACCCGCCCATCCACAGAAATCTGCAATTTCGCCGCCTGGGGCCCGGCGCGCAGCAAAGAAACTTCGTTTATTGCCAAGGCCTTATGCTGTGTGCCATCCACACATTCCGCGTTCATTTCCAATGGGTTTATCACAGCTTCTTCGGCTTCCATCAGACGCCCGACCAGGCCACTTTCGCTGTATTCATTCATCAGAAACCCAACAGTGCCACGGTTCATGCCATAGACTGGCACTTCAAGTGCGCGGGTTTCATGCAAGGTCTGCAACATAAACCCATCGCCGCCCAGCGCGACCAGAATATCGGCGTCGGACGGATCACAATCCCCATAGCGTGCAACCAAACGTGCACGCCCCGCCCGGGCACGTTCACTTTCACTGGAACGAAATGCGATTTTTAGCTTTGCACTCATGACATGGCCTGTTTGCGCCCGATCTCGGGCCTGTTTCGCTACAGTTGCCTGCAAAACCCCGGAAGGCAAGGCCCGGGCCGTCATTCTCTGCGACTCTCTGTTTATGCAGTGCCTGAAATTGCGGCATCCAGGATCTGCGTACAATTGTGTACCGTAAATTAAGGGGTTTTTGAACATTTTTCCGGCAAATTACCGCCTCTGTGCCGCAGAATACGGGCACTGCGTCGCATTATCTGCTTCTGCTTACCGGAGCTTCCCGTTAGAAACTTGCAAAATAGCCCCGCGTTCAGACAGGAAAATGCGCCATGACCAGTGATAGCACGACAAACGCCTTCTTCACCGAATCTCTCGCAACACGCGACCCTGAGCTTCACGCCTCAATCACCAGCGAGCTTGGCCGCCAGCGCGACGAGATCGAACTGATCGCATCCGA
>NZ_JBMYXF010000051.1:0-21327 GCF_049608145.1 Halocynthiibacter sp. | reverse complement strand
GCCAATGTGGTGAATGTAGAGGCGACGTCTTATGACGTGCTGGTGGATCACACTGAGTTGGGTGCTGGTTGGGCGGATGAAGTCACGGCGACTGCTGAGACATCTTCGCCGCAGTTTGATCGTATTTCGATTGCTTTGCATGAGCTGTCTGCCCTGCCAAAAGCATCCCAACGCCTGTTGGATGACAGTGCCTTTGACATTGAAGGTTGGTTGGCTGGCCGCATTGCCGATAAGTTTTCCCGTGCAGAAGCGGCGGCGTTTATCAATGGCGACGGTGCGGATAAGCCACGTGGTTTCCTAGATCATACGATTGTGGATGATGCGTCTTGGTCCTGGGGCAATCTGGGCTATGTGGCCACCGGTGCGGATGGTGATTTTGACGGTGCGAACCCGGCGAATTCTATCCTGGATCTGGTCTATGCCCTGGGTGCGGAATACCGTGCGAATGCGTCTTTTGTGATGAATTCCAAGACCGCAGGCGTTGTGCGTAAGATGAAAGATGCGGATGGCCGTTTTCTTTGGACTGATGGTCTGACCGCGGGTGAACCTGCACGTCTGTTGGGCTATGCGGTTCTGATTGCTGAAGATATGCCAGATATCGCATCCGACGCCCATGCGATTGCCTTTGGCGATTTCGGTACGGGTTATACGGTTGCCGAGCGGCCCGATCTGCGTGTGCTGCGTGATCCGTTTTCTGCCAAGCCACATGTTCTGTTCTATGCGACCAAACGTGTTGGCGGTGACGTAAGCGATTTCGCGGCGATCAAACTGCTGAAATTCGCGGTGAGCTAATCACTGCGATGTGTGTCGGGGAATATCCCTGACATGCGACGCGCGCTGCAGCTTTCCATGTTTTCCAGCTGCTCCCCTCCGTTCGGGCGATATGGGCGGCGCGCGTCATTTCAAGAAGGCTGGTTTCTGGCCTGGAGGGTGAGAGTTTCGGAGATATTTCATGATGTTAATCGAGCAGACCACGATCCCCACGCTTTCGCTGCCACTGGCCGAATTCAGGGATCATCTGCGTCTGGGCACAGGGTTTGCCGATGACGCAGTGCAGGATGGCGTGTTGGAACGCGCGTTAAGGGCCGCTTTGGCCATGATTGAAACGCGCACGGGAAAGATATTGCTGACCCGGGATTTTATCTGGCGCATCACGGGCTGGCGTGACCAGAGCTGTCAGGCATTGCCGGTGGCCCCGGTTTCAGCCCTGATCAACCTGCAGATTGTTGACCGAACCGGGGATGTTACGGTGATTGATCCCGCGCAATACCGTTTGCAGGAAGATGACTTTCGTCCGCGTCTTGTGGCGACAGGGGGATATTTGCCTGCAATACCTGCCGCTGGCGAAGCCGAGATCGGGTTTCAGGCCGGGTTTGGGGCATCCTGGGGCGACATGCCCGCAGATATTGCCCAGGCGGTCTTTATGCTGGCTGCGAACCTGTATGAAAATCGGGACGGCATGGATGAAAGCTGCTTGCCTGCCGGTGTTGAAATGTTGATTTCACGCTATCGTACGGTGCGTACGATTGGGGGTGTAAAATGACCCCGGTCCTGAACAGAGAGCTGACCTTGGAAAGCCCGGTTTTGAATCCGGATGGAGCCGGGGGATGGGTGCAGACCTGGATCACGCAGGGGGTGTTGTGGGCGCATGTTACGGCGGCGTCAGCCCGTGAAAAAGCGACCAATCTGACGACGAGATCAACAGTGCGATACAATATTCTGGTGCGAGGGGCCCCGGAAAGTGCCCCGTCACGCCCGCGCCCCGAACAACGTTTTACCGATGGTGCCCGGATCTGGCGCATTACTGCGGTGAAGGAAGCGGATCCGCGCGGTCTGTATCTGACCTGCCATGCAGAAGAGGAGGTCGCATCATGAGCTATGGTGTTGCTTCGGCTTTGCAGTCGGCCGTGTATCAGAGATTGGCAGCCAGCAGTGAACTGGCTTTGCTGGTGGGGGCTGCGATTTATGACACCGTGCCGGCGGGTGTGATCCCGGCGACCTATGTCAGCCTGGGACCGGAAGATGTGCGGGACCGGTCGGATCAGACGGGCGCGGGGGCTTTGCATTTTGTGACGGTCAGCGTTGTGACGGATGAGGCAGGGTTTCAGACCGCAAAAGATGTTGCTGCGGTGGTGTCGGATGCCCTTGTGGATGCCGAGTTGATCCTGGCGCGAGGACGGCTGATTTACATGCGATTTGATCGGGCCACGGCCAGACGGGTTGGCGTTGGGGAAACCCGACGTATCGACATCCGGTTCCGTGCCCGTGTTGAAGATAGCTAATGTTGAAGACAATTGATCCTATAATAATCGGAGAAGAATGATGGTTGCTCAAAATGGGAAAGACCTGCTGATCAAGATGGATATGACGGGCGCGGGCCTGTTTGAAACAGTGGCTGGTCTGCGCGCCACGCGGATCAGTTTTAATGCGGAAACCGTGGATGTCACGAGCTTGGAAAGCCAAGGCGGCTGGCGTGAATTGTTGGGCGGTGCCGGGGTGAAATCCGCGGCGATCAGTGGGTCTGGTGTGTTTAAGGACGAAGGCACGGACGAACGCGCGCGCCAGATTTTCTTTGACGGTGAGACACCTGATTTTCAGGTGATTGTGCCTGATTTTGGTGTGATTGAAGGGGCGTTTATGGTGACTTCGATTGAATATAGCGGCAGCCATAATGGTGAGGCGACGTATGAATTGTCCATGGCGTCGGCCGGTGCTTTGACTTTTACGGCGCTTTAAGATGGCAAACCCCTGGAGCGGAGAAGTGGCGCTGACCCTGAATGGAGAGCCGCAGGTGTTGAAGCTGACCTTGGGTGCCTTAGCAGAGCTTGAAACGCAGCTTGAAACCGGCACGCTGGTGCAGTTGGTTGAGCGGTTTGAGGCGCGGGCGTTTTCCACGCGTGATGTTCTGGCACTCATCGTGGCAGGACTGCGTGGTGGCGGCTGGAAGGGCCAGGCGGGTGATTTGATTGATGCAGAGATCGCGGGTGGTCCGCTTGAAGCCGCGCGTGTGGCGGCACAGCTTTTGACGCGGGCGTTTGCCTTGCCGGATGAAGGCCGTTCAGAAGGCGGTGCGTGATGGCTGAGGACGGGTTCGAATGGGGCACTCTGATGCGAGCCGGAATACGTGGTGCAGGCCTGAAACCCCGGGACTTTTGGGAGCTGACCCCTGCGGAACTGATGTTGATACTGGGGCAGGAAGGTCAGGGACGCGCGTTAAGTCGCGGGCGTTTGGATGAGCTTTTGGCGGATTTCCCGGATGTGACATGCCCTGCAAGGAATGGAGAGAATGATGGCGGAGTTTGACGAAGTTGATGGTCTGGATCAAAGCCTTGAGACGCTAGAGACAGCCCTTGGCGCAACCACGGGGATGACGCAGGCCTTTGGCAATGAGTTGGCGCGTTTGGATGACAGTCTTGGGGGGACTGCGAAAGAGGTCACGACGTTAAGCCGTGGTGTGTCTCGCGGCCTGAAGGGGGCGATTGATGGGCTGGTTTTTGACGGGGATAAACTGTCGACCGCTTTGAATGGTGTCGCCAAATCCATGTTGGATACGGCCTATTCGGTTTCGGTTAAGCCGGTGACGGATCGTTTGGGCGGTTTGATTGGCGAAGGTGTGAATGGGCTGTTTAACGGGTTGTTTCAATTTGCTGATGGCGGGTCATTTGCCCAGGGCCGTGTGACACCCTTTGCCAATGGCGGGGTGGTGAATGGTCCGACGGCGTTTCCGATGCGTGGCGGGATGGGGCTGATGGGGGAAGCCGGCCCTGAAGCGATTATGCCCCTGACGCGAGGCGCGGATGGCAAGCTTGGGGTGCGGGCGGATGGGGGCGCGGGCCGCCCTGTGCAGGTGGTGATGAATATTTCGACCCCAGATGTGGGTGGTTTTCAACGGTCCCGCAGTCAGATTGCCGCCCAGATGAGCCGTGCTTTGGGGCAGGGCGCACGCAACCGTTAAGACGATTTTGAACAGCAGCATAAGGGGCGCGGGTTTTTCGGGCCTCTTTTTCTTTGAACGGAGGGTATTCCCATGGGGTTTCATGAAGTCAGATTTCCAGCCAACCTGAGTTTTGGGTCACTGGGCGGGCCTGAGCGACGCACAGATGTAGTGACGCTTGCCAATGGGCATGAAGAACGCAACACGCCCTGGGCACATTCGCGCAGACGCTATGACGCCGGGCTTGGGATGCGTTCTTTGGACGATATTGAAGTGCTGATCGCGTTTTTCGAGGCCCGGCGCGGGCAGCTATATGGGTTCCGTTG
Source organism: Halocynthiibacter sp. (assembly GCF_049608145.1). Taxonomy (NCBI): domain Bacteria; kingdom Pseudomonadati; phylum Pseudomonadota; class Alphaproteobacteria; order Rhodobacterales; family Paracoccaceae; genus Halocynthiibacter; species Halocynthiibacter sp. The sequence goes on along the minus strand of NZ_JBMYXF010000051.1, from coordinate 17,067 downwards.
GAAAGACTGGTCTGACTTTAAGACCGGGCGTGCTTCGGCAGAGGTGAATTTTGCGGATCAGGTGATTGCAGTCGGAGATGGTGTGATCCGGGACTTCCAATTGGTGAAGACCTACATCTCGGGGGATCATAGTTATACCCGACCGATTGCCAAACCTGTGCTGCATTCAGTGAAGATCGGGTTGGACGGCGATGCTTTGCAAGAGAGCATTGAATACAGTGTCGATCACCTGACGGGCATGGTGCATTTTGATCATCCGCCGGATGAGGGCGCGGAAATACAGGCCGGGTTTGAATTTGACGTGCCTGTGCGCTTTGACGTGGATCGTATCATGACATCGGTTGCCAGTTTCCAGGCCGGGGATGCGCCTGATGTGCCTGTGGTGGAGGTGCGTGTCTGATGGCATTTCCTACAGATTTAGCGGCCCATCTGGCAGAAGGTGTAACCACCACCTGTCGGGCCTGGGCGATTGTACGACGTGATGGGCAGACTTATGGTTTTACGGATCACGATCTGGATCTGACCTTTGAGGGTATAGATTTTGTTGCGAATACCGGATTGACGGCGAAGGCGCTGACGCAATCCTCGGGCCTGTCGGTGGACAACACCGAGGCAATGGGCGCACTGACATCGGCTGCGGTGAAGGAAGAAGATATCATTGCTGGGCGATTTGATCGTGCTGAAGTGCGGGCATGGCTTGTGAACTGGGCGGACCCTGCGCAGCGTGTCTTGCAGTTTTGTGGTGAGGTCGGGGCAATGACCCGAGGCAATGGGGCCTTTGAGGCGGAGTTGCGGGGGATTACTGAATCTTTGAACCAACCACAGGGTCGTGTCTACCAAAGCCCGTGTTCTGCGGTCTTGGGGGACGGCAAGTGCAGATTTGATCTGAACACGCCGGGCTATGTTGCGGAGGTTGCTTTGCAGAGTGCTGAGGATAACAGGGTCTTGCGGTTTGAATTGCCGGGGGTGCTGGACGGATTTGATCACCGTTGGTTTGAACGCGGCCGCCTTGAGGTCTTGAGCGGGAAAGCGAAGGGGCTTGTTGCGATTATCAAGAATGATCGTCTGTCTGTTGACCTGCGAGAGATTGAACTTTGGGATCGGCTGCAGGCGGGTATTGAGCCGGGTGACATGATCCGCCTTGAAGCTGGTTGTGATAAGCGCGCTTCAAGCTGTCGCTTCAAGTTTGATAACTTTCTGAACTTTCGTGGCTTTCCCCATATGCCTGGAGAAGACTGGTTGATGGCTGTTCCAAAACAGGCGGACAGCAATACGGGCGGATCACTTGGTGTGGGACCGGGAGGGTAAGCAATGCAACAGCAGCAACAAATTCTGAATGAAGCGCGCAGCTGGATCGGAACGCCCTATCTGCATCAGACATCTGAGAAAGGCGCGGGGTGCGATTGCCTTGGGCTTTTGCGGGGTGTCTGGCGGGATCTCTTTGGTGAAGAGCCCGCACGTATCCCTGCTTATACGCCGGATTGGTCTGAACCTTCCCGTGACGAAGTGCTCTGGCGCGCGGCCTGTGCCTATCTTGTGGTGAAACCTCTGACCCAGGAGGCACCAGGGGATGTGTTGTTGTTTCGCATGCGACGTGGATCGGTCGCTAAACATCTGGGCCTCCAGGGGACCTGTGGTGCCGCCCCGACCTTCATTCATGCCTATAGCGGTCATGCGGTCACGGAAAGCCCGCTGAGCCAGCCATGGGGGCGCAGAATTGCGGCCCGATTTGAATTCCCAAAGGAGAGCAACTGATGGCGACGATTGTATTAGGTGCCGCTGGTGCGGCCTTGGGATCTGCTTTTGGCGGAACGGTTCTTGGATTATCCAGTGCTGTGATTGGTCGTGCTATCGGGGCGACGATTGGACGTGCGATTGATGCGCGGATCATGGGAAGTGGTGCTGAACCTGTGGAGACGGGGAAGGTGGATCGTTTTCGTCTGATGAGCGCGTCGGAAGGATCGTCTATCCCGCATCTGTATGGTGCAATGCGTGTACCCGGGCAGGTCATCTGGGCATCTGACTTTCTTGAGAATTCCAGCTCCAGTCAAAGCAGTGGCGGCAAGGGGGGGGCGCCTAAAGGCCCTAAGGTTACGACCTATGAATATAGCGTCAGCATTGCCATCGCCCTGTGTGAAGGAGAGATCAGTGGTGTAGGGCGTATCTGGGCGGATGGGGATGAGATTTCTGCCGATGGTCTGAACATGCGCGTCTATACGGGGCGCGAAGACCAAATGCCGGATCCCAAGATTGAAGCGGTGCAAGGTGTGGGGAATGCACCATCTTACCGTGGGATCGCATATGTTGTGTTGGAAGATCTGCCGCTTGGGCCTTATGGCAATCGTATTCCACAGCTGTCTTTTGAAGTTGAGCGTCCAGAGCGTGGCGTTGAAGGGGACAGCGTTTCGGAAGCTGGAACACTGGCCGAAGGTGTTCAGGGTGTTGCGCTTATTCCGGGTACGGGGGAATACAGTCTGGCGACCACGCCAGTGCATTACAGCGATGGGCCTGGACGTTTGCGTGGGGCTAATCTGAACTCTCCTTCAGGGATGACCGATTTTACGGGTTCTGTTTCCGCGCTGGGCAGTGCTTTGCCGGCCAGTAAGTCCGTGTCGCTTGTGGTGAGTTGGTTTGGCGATGATTTACGTATGGAGCACTGTAATCTGCGTCCGAAGGTCGAACAGAACACCAATGACGCCGCTGCGATGCCCTGGGCTGTCAGCGGGTTGCGTCGTGATACTGCGACACTTGTTCCCGAAGAGAACGGGCGTGCCATATATGGGGGAACACCTACGGATCAATCCGTGATCGAGGCAATCCACCATCTGAAAGACAGTGGCCAAGAGGTGGTGCTGTATCCGTTCATCCTGATGGATCAAATCGCAGGGAATGGGTTGCCTGACCCTTGGAGTGACGCAGGGGATCAGCCTGCCCTGCCATGGCGGGGACGTATCACCGGGAATAAGGCACCAGGGCAGACCGGGAGCAATGATACATTTGCGGCTGCAGCTGCGGAGGTGGATGTGTTTTTTGGCACTGCGGCACCTGGTGACTTTACACAGGTGACTGTGGCTGCATCTGCGCCTCTGGCCCATGGCGGGAGTGTTAGCGCCTCTGACGGGGCTGTGAAGGCCTCTGTGAGCTATACAGGGCCTGCTGAGTGGTCTTACAGGCGGTTTATCCTGCACTACGCCCATTTGTGTGCCGTTGCGGGAGGGGTAGACGCGTTCTGTATCGGGTCAGAGATGCGTGGTATGACGCAATACAGGGGAGAGAATGGCAGTTTCCCTGCTGTTGATGCGCTGATTGCTCTGGCAGCCGATGTACGCACTATCCTTGGCCCGGATGTTAAGATTGGTTATGCCGCCGATTGGTCCGAATATTTCGGATATCACCCACAGGATGGATCTGGGGATGTGTATTTCCATCTTGATCCGCTGTGGATGGATGACAACATCGATTTTATCGGGATGGACAATTACATGCCTCTTGCTGATTGGCGGGACGGACGGGATCATTTGGATGCCCACTGGGGCGCTATTTATAATCCGGACTATCTGCGCGGTAATGTGATGGGCGGAGAAGGTTATGATTGGTTTTACCATTCTTCAGAAGCACGTGCAGCCCAGATAAGAACACCTATCACGGATGGCGCTGAGAACGAACCATGGGTGTTCCGGTATAAAGACATCCGCTCTTGGTGGACAAAACTGCATTATAACAGGCGCAATGGCGGCGTGCGCGACACAGATCCCAACCTCTGGGTCCCAGGCAGCAAGCCGATCTGGTTTATGGAATACGGATGTGCTGCGATAGACAAAGGGGCGAATGAGCCCAATAGGTTTCTGGATCCGAAAAGCTCAGAAAGTGCTTTGCCCTATCAATCTGATGGCAGTCGGGATGAGCTGATGCAGCGTGCCGCGCTGGGCGCGATACAAAGCTACTGGGCGGATCCAGGAAATAACCCGACGGATCCGGACAGTGGGCATCAGATGGTGGATATGGCCCATGCGCATGTCTGGGCCTGGGATGCGCGACCATTTCCGTGGTTTCCCAATAACGGGCAGCTTTGGTCTGATGGCGTGAACTATCCGCGTGGTCATTGGTTGAATGGGCGTTCTTCTGGTTGGAGACTGGCAGCGGTTGTTGAAGAGATTTGCAAACGATCCGGCGTTGAGAAATACGATGTGTCTGAATTGCATGGTTATGTGCTCGGTTACCTTGATGATGATAGCAGAGACGCACGTGCGGCGATACAGCCCCTGATGTTGGCCTATGGTTTCGATGCGATTGAGCGTGAAGGCGTGCTGAAGTTTCGTCTACGTGACGGGCATGCATCGATTGCGATCTCATCAGATGAAATGGTGGTAACGGACGAGCTGGACGCACGGGTTCAGACCACACGGGCGCCCACCGCCGAAATTGCGGGCAGGGTACGCCTGAACCACATTGAAGTCGGGGGGAATTACGACATCCGTTCAGTCGAAGCAATTTTCCCAGATGAGGTGACCTATTCTGTCAGCCAGAATGAACTGCCCCTTGCCATAAGTCAGAACGAGGCCCGCATGATCGCGGAACGCTGGCTTGCTGAGGCGCGGATTGCGCGTGACACTGTGCGTCTGGCTTTGCCACCATCGCAGTTGTTGGTTGGTGCGGGGGATGTCATTCACCTGCCAGATGAAGAAGGCAATAACGCATCGTACCGCATTGACCATGTTGAACAATCCGGGATGCAGGTTGTGGATGCAGTACGGGTTGAAACGGGTGTCTATGTTTCCGGAGACAGTTCGCTTGATACGCCCGGAATGCGACCATTTTTGGTGCCTGTACCGGTTTTGCCTGTGTTTATGGACTTGCCCTTGCTGTCAGGAAGCGATGTTGCACATGCTCCTTGGCTTGCTGTTGTGGCTAAGCCTTGGCCGGGCACTGTCGCTGCGCTGAGTTCGGCCACAGACAATGGCTATGGATTGAACAATTTGTTACAGAAAGGCGCGGTTTTTGGCGTGACCCGATCAGAGTTCCGCAAGGCACCTGCTGGTGTTTTGGATCGGTCGGCGTTTTTGACGGTTGAGCTTTCTACAGGGGCATTGTCTTCCGCAAGTAAGGAAGACGTTCTGAACGGTGCAAACCTTGCGGCAGTTGGTGATGGATCAGCTGACAATTGGGAAGTCCTGCAGTTTGAAGAGGCTGTTTTGGTTGCTCCTGATACTTGGGAATTGCGGGGCTTTTTACGCGGGCAACAAGGCACAGATGGGATGATGCCCAATAGTTGGCCTGAGGATAGCCTGTTTGTGTTGTTGAATGATGCACCACAGCAGATTGAGCGGGCGATTGAGGCCCGTGGACTGGATCGTCATTACCGGATTGGCCCCGCAAGCCGCTCATACGATGATCCGTCCTATATTCACATTATTGGCAATTTCAAAGGCAATGGCTTGCGCCCCTTTGCCCCTGCACATCTGCAAGGCACTGTCTTTGGCGGGGATCTGGAAGTAAGCTGGATCCGGCGCACACGTGTGGATGGCGACAGTTGGGAGAGCTTTGAGGTTCCTTTGGGGGAGGAAAGTGAGCTTTACCTGGTGAGGGTCTGGGATGGCGGGGTTTTGTTACGTGAAGCCACGGTCACATCCCCTAGCTTCATATATGATGCCAGCATGCAGGCCGCAGACGGCGTTGGGACCGGCTATGCTGTCGAGGTTATGCAGGTTTCTGCACTGTATGGCCCGGGTCTGCCAGCGCTTCTGCAGATGGGAGTATGAGAATCTGCCGGATACTCTGGCGGGATTTCTAAGGGGGCCAATAGTCTTGTTGGGAGATCTCTGAATTGATGATGCAAAACGGGTAATGAATTGATATGTTTAAAGGAAGAAAGGCGTTCTTTTGAAGTTGTGATCGTAGGGAGCGTGTGGGATATATTCCTGTTAAAGTTTCAGTTTGTGGAATTTTTCCTAAAGTAACCTGCGATTTGGGGGATTTTCCTTATGCCGTAGAGCTAAGCTCGACAAAAGGGTGCCTAGTGCATAAATGCACAGATCAGAAGGCAACACCACCGGAGGACGGATTATGGCTCATCGGGAACAGATTCAGAACCTGAGTTCAGACATTCACACGGTGGATCCTGTCTGGGAGCGTATCCGAAAAGAAGCGGGAGAAGCCCATTCTGAAGAACCGATGCTGGGTGGGTTGCTTCATTCGACCGTTCTGCATCACAAAAGCCTAGCCCAGGCATTGGGATATCGTATTGCGCTGAAACTGGCATCTGGTGAGATGTCAGAACAGTTGCTGCGCGAAGTCGCGGATGACGTTTATACACGAAATCCAGATATTTTACAGGCAGCGCGTGCGGATCTGGTGGCTGTTGAGGAACGTGATCCTGCCTGCCATCGCCTGTTGCAACCTTTGATGTTCTTCAAAGGGTTTCAGGCGATCCAAGCCTATCGTATTGGCCATGCTCTGTGGGTAGAGGGACGTAAAGATCTGGCCTATTTTTTTCAGATGCGCGTGTCAGAAGCCTTTGGGATCGACATTCATCCGGGCGCGCGCATTGGACGTGGTATTATGATCGACCATGCCCATTCAATAGTGATCGGTGAAACGGCTGTGGTTGGCAATAATGTTTCGATGCTGCATTCCGTGACATTGGGCGGGACAGGAAAAGAAGACGAAGATCGTCATCCGAAGATTGCAGATGGTGTGTTAATCGGGGCTGGCGCGAAAGTATTGGGAAACATCAAAGTCGGACATTGTTCGCGTATTGCGGCGGGCTCTGTTGTCCTGCAGGAAATTCCTCCCTGCAAGACGGTGGCGGGTGTGCCGGCGAAGATAGTAGGTGAAGCGGGCTGTGATCAGCCCTCTGTCACCATGGATCAACTGTTAAGCGGTAAGCAGGCGCTGCCTGTGGATGCTCAGGACAGTTGATCATAAGCTTCCATTGCTTTGGCGCCGTACATGTAGCCGGGCCCACCGTTCATCAGAACACAGACGTTCACCATTTCGGCGATCTCATCACGGGTTGCGCCTGCGCGGATCGCAGCTTTGACGTGGAAGCCGATGCAATCATTGCATTGTTTTGAGATTCCGATGGCCAGAGCAATAAGCTCCTTTTGCTTTGTATCTAAGGCGCCGCTTTCAAATGCGGCTTCATGTAGGGCGTGAAACCCCTTTGCTGTATCGGCTTGTTCTGCGCGCATTGGCTTGAGCAGAGACGCGGTATGAGAGAGAGCTGCTTTCCAGTCCATAGTCAGATCCTTTGTGGTTGCAACTTTGCGCATAGGGATGCTCAAATGAAGACACTCTGATCCAGATCAAGAAAAACCCCCGGTGGCGCAATGCCCCGGGGGTTTTTCTGTTTAACGTTGCGTCCCGATGTGGATCAGGCGAGCATTGCCATTGGATTTTCGAGGTTCTGCACGATTGCTTCGAGTAATTGTGCACCAAGAGCGCCATCAATCACCCGGTGATCCACCGAGAGCGTCACAGACATGATGGTTGCAACGGAAAGATCCCCTTCGGCATTGACCACGGGTTTCTTTTTCCCGGCGCCAACGGCCAAGATCGCCCCATGTGGTGGGTTGATCACGGCGTCGAAGTTGTCGATGCCCATCATGCCAAGATTTGAAATCGCAAAGCTGCCGCCTTGGTATTCATGTGGGGCGAGTTTACGATCACGTGCACGGGTTGCCAGATCTTTCATCTCGGATGAGAGCGTTGAAAGTGTCTTGATTTCAGAGTCTTGCAGGACAGGGGTGAACAAGCCACCTTCAATTGCCACGGCCACGGCCACATCTGAAGCGGCCATTTTCAACACGCGATCTCCTGCCCAAACGGCATTGGCGTCTGGTACTTGTTGCAGGGCAAGTGCGCAGGCTTTGATGATGAAGTCATTGACCGATAGTTTTACATCACGGTGAGCCAGTTGTTTGTTCAGTTGTCCACGGAAGGCCAGAAGTGCATCAAGCTGAATATCACGGCGCAGGTAGAAATGCGGAACAGTCTGCTTGGCTTCGGTCAGACGGGCTGCGATGGTTTTACGCATGCCGTCCAGTGCGATTTCTTCATATTCGCGCCCTTCATACATCCGTGCAACAGAGGCAGCATCGGCGCTTTGGGGGGACACGGTTGCTGACGCTGACGCTGGCGTGGATTTAGGCGCCAGTGCTGTGGTTGATGCATTTTCCACGTCGGTCTTGACGATACGACCACGGGGGCCAGACCCCGAGAGCTGCGCAAGATCAAGACCTTTGTCTGCCGCGATCCGCCGCGCAAGAGGCGTAGCAAAGATGCGTGTGCCGTCTTTGATTGGGGCTGCGGGGGCGGGAGCAGCTGCTTCAGAGGCCGCCTTTGGGGCCGCTTCAGCATCTGCGTCGGCTTTGACAGCCGAGGGCGTAGACTGGGAAGACGTGCCAATATCACTGACGTTTTCGCCATCCTCCAACAAAACAGCAATCACCGTGTTCACGGCAACATTTGCAGTGCCGGCAGCCACAAGGATTTTACCGATAACACCGTCATCCACGGCTTCGAATTCCATGGTGGCCTTGTCGGTTTCAATCTCGGCAAGAAGATCGCCAGATTGCACCGTATCCCCTTCGTTGACCAACCATTTTGCCAGTGTGCCTTCTTCCATCGTCGGGGACAGTGCGGGCATGAGAATTTCTATAGGCATCGCGTTTCTCCCTTACCGGTAGGTCACTTGTTTCACCGCTGCAATGACCTCATCCGTGGTCAGCAGTGCGTGTTTTTCGAGGTTCGCCGCATAGGGCATTGGCACGTCTTTACCTGTGCAGTTAATCACGGGTGCATCGAGATAGTCAAAGGCACGTTCCATAATGGTTGCAGACAGGTGGTTGCCAATGGATGCCACAGGGAAGCCTTCCTCAACAGTCACGCAACGATTTGTTTTCATGACGGAATTCAGTAATGTGTCATAGTCGATCGGGCGTAAAGAACGCAGATCAATCACCTCAGCAGAAATCCCATCTTCCGCCAATTTATCAGCGGCTTCCAGAGCATATTGCATGCCGATGCCAAAGCTGACGATGGTCACATCTGAGCCTTCGCGCCAGATCTTGGCCTTGCCGATAGGGACTGTGAAATCATCCATCACAGGCACATCAAAGCTGCGACCATACAGGATTTCATTTTCCAAGAACACAACCGGATTTGGGTCGCGGATTGCGCTTTTCAGCAGGCCTTTTGCATCTGCTGCGGAATAGGGCATGACGACTTTCAGGCCGGGCACCTGTGCATACCAAGCGGCATAGTCATGGCTGTGTTGTGCACCAACGCGGGCGGCGGCCCCATTGGCGCCACGGAACACCATTGGTGCACCCATCTGACCACCGGACATATACAATGTCTTTGCGGCAGAGTTGATGATATGGTCAATGGCCTGCATGGCGAAATTGAAGGTCATGAATTCAACAATTGGCTTGAGCCCGGCAAAGGCAGACCCCGTCGCAATGCCCGCAAAACCATGTTCGGTGATGGGGGTGTCAATCACACGACGTGCGCCAAATTCGTCCAGAAGACCCTGAGATACTTTATAAGCGCCTTGGTATTCGGCCACTTCTTCTCCCATTAGATATACGGTTTCGTCCCGGCGCATCTCTTCCGCCATCGCGTCGCGCAAAGCTTCGCGTACAGTGGTGGAACGCATTTCGGTGCCTTCCGGGATCTCGTCGTCTTCTGGTATAACGCGGGCGATAGGGGCGGCAGCAACAGGCGCTGCCGGAGCTGCGGCTGTTGGTGTGGCGCTGACCGCAGGTGCAGCCGCCGAAACAGCCGCTGTAGATGCGTCTTCGCCGTCTTCCAACAGCAGTGCGATCGCCGTATTAACCGCCACATTTGAGGTGCCTTCAGCGATCATGATCTTACCGATCACGCCTTCATCCACCGCTTCAAACTCCATGGTGGCCTTATCGGTTTCAATCTCGGCTAGAATGTCGCCAGACTGAACAGTATCGCCTTCTTTCACCAGCCATTTCGCCAGTGTGCCTTCCTCCATCGTGGGGGACAGTGCGGGCATCAGGATTTCAGTTGCCATCTTAATTATCTCCGTCTTTTCCGCGCTTAAGCTTCAGCGTAAATATCTGTCCACAGTTCTTCCAACGCGGGCTCGGGGCTCTCGCGGGAGAAATCTGCAGCTTCGTTCACAGTGGCTTTGATTTCTTTATCAATCGCCTTCAGATCCTCTTCAGAGGCGTGTTTGCCCTGTAGGATCAGCTCGCGTACATGTTCAATTGCATCGCGTTCTTCGCGTACTTTCTGCACCTCATCCCGGGTCCGGTATTTTGCCGGATCGGACATGGAATGACCGCGATAGCGATAGGTTGTCATTTCCAGAATATAGGGGCCTTCACCGGAACGGCAATGTGCGATGGCCTTTTCGGCGGCGGCTTTTACGGCCAGAACATCCATGCCGTCGACTTCTTCACCGGGGATGCCAAAGGCCGCGCCACGTGTGTAAAGGTCAGGGGTGGAAGATGCGCGTTGCTGGCTGGTGCCCATAGCGTATTGGTTGTTTTCAATGACAAAAATCACAGGCAATTTCCACAGAGACGCCATGTTAAAGGTCTCATAGACTTGACCTTGGTTCGCCGCACCATCCCCGAAATAGGTAAAGCTGACACGATCATTGCCCAGATATTTATCTGCAAAAGCCAAACCCGCGCCCAAGGGAACCTGAGCACCAACAATCCCGTGGCCGCCGTAGAAATGTTTCTCTTTCGAGAACATATGCATCGATCCACCTTTGCCTTTGGAATAGCCGCCCTCACGTCCGGTCAATTCCGCCATGACACCTTTCGGATCCATGCCACAGGCCAGCATATGCCCGTGATCGCGGTAAGATGTGATGCGCTTGTCGCCGTCTTCCGTTGCGGCTTCAATGCCAACAATCACAGCTTCCTGGCCAATATAAAGGTGACAAAACCCACCAATCAGCCCCATGCCATATAGTTGACCGGCCTTTTCCTCGAATCGCCGGATCAGCAGCATCTCACGATAATGCTTCAACAGCTCCTCTTTGGAAGTGTTTGGTTTCTTTGTGGATTTTTTGGCAGCCATAGATAAAGACCTCCGGACTGTAGCGATATTACAAAGATAGTTTAGCGTTAAACTATGCTTATCTGAAAACCCGACGCAATGCGAGAAAAAAACAAAACCACCCAAAAGGTGGCTAGGTTGACTTCAAAACGGATGGGGGATCAGGGAATAATCACTTCATTTGCGCGCAGCATACCAAGGCGGGCGCGGGCCTGTTGGTCAAGAAGGTCAAGATCTAGATAGTCATCGGAAAGACGGTAGGTTTTGTTTTCAAGCTCTGCCACTTGTGCCTGAAATCCATCAAGGGTTTCCTTCAGGGTGTCTGCTTCGGCTTCTGCCTGGATCCGCTGAAACAACCCGCCATCGCCTTGCACAGCCGTAAAGCTGAAGTACATGCCTAAAAATAGACATGTCCCATAGTACAAAAATGATCCGATGGCGGGTCTGGTCTTCATCGATTGCCTCAATATTCTGCCTCTTGTTGGGCAGTGAAGGCACAATGCCACAAGTGATTCGATTTGTGAATCCCTTATGATTCGATTTTGTGATTTTTTTGTTCCAGCGACGGAAGTGAGTCAAATTTATCGCATGAAAAAGGGCGCCGCAGCGCCCTTAAATAACATCCCTGTTTTGGTCGGGTTAACCAGCAACCGATGCCGCGTGAATTGACCCGACAGAGGTATCCAAAGTTGCGTCAAATTCGGCCTGTGTCTGTTGGGCAGACAGACCTTCGGTCAACGCGCGTGAGAAACTTGCGATCATGCCAGTGTTCTCAGACAGGCGACGGTTGGCTTCATCACGTGGATATCCACCGGATAGGGCAACAACGCGCATTACTTTTGGATGATCTACCAGGGCTTTGTATTGGTTGGCTTTTTCCGGCAGTGTCAGTTTCAACATAACCTGTTGATCCGCCGGAACCATATCCAATGCGCCCAGCAGGGCATCACGCAGAATGTCTTCTGCACCAGCTTTGTCGTCCATTGAAATAGTGATCTCTGGCTCAACGATTGGCATCAGCCCATGGGACAGAATATCGCCGGCCAATTCAAACTGTTGTGCGACATTGGCTTTGATGCCTTTTGACGATGCCACATTGATCACAGAACGCATTTTGGTGCCAAAGATGCCCTTTGATACAGCTTTTTCAAGCAGCGCATCCAGGCCTTCAATCGGTTTCATCAGCTGAACGCCGTTGCTTTCGTCCGCAAGGCCCTTGTCGATCTTCAGGAAGGGGACAACACCGCAGTCTTCCCAAAGATATTGCGCGGTTGGTTTGCCTTCGATGTCACGGTCCATTGTCATTTCAAACAGGATGGCACCAACAACACGGTCGCCGGTGAAGGCTTCTGATTGAATGATCCGGCTGCGCATGGCGTGGATCTGGTCAAACATTTCTTCGTCGTTGGAATAAGCGGTGCTTTCAACGCCATACAGGGCCAGCGCTTTGGGGGTGGACCCGCCGCTTTGATCCAGTGCTGCAACAAAGCCCGCGCCATTCTGCATTTGTTTGGTTTGCTCTTGGTTCGCCATCTGCTCTGCTCCGATTTGCAGTTACTAAGAAAATTTGCCCCGGTTCTATGCGAGCGGGGCAGGACTGGCAATTGTGATAGCGCCAACATTTGCATAGCGCTATCAGGTTAAGAAGAAATTAAGCCAATGCAGCAACACCGGGCAGGGTTTTGCCTTCCATCCATTCAAGAAAAGCGCCGCCGGCGGTGGAAATATAGCTGAAGTTGTCTGCTTTTCCGGCCGCATTGATCGCCGCTACGGTATCGCCGCCACCTGCGACTGATACCAATGCATCTGCGTCGGTTTGTGCCGCGATGACATCGAGCATGGCAAAAGTACCGGTCTGGAACGGTTCCATTTCGAACACGCCAAGCGGTCCGTTCATGATCAGGGTTTTTGCGCCTTTGATAACCTCTGCCAGATAGGCGTTTGTTTCTGACCCCACGTCCAAGATCATTGCATCGTCGGGGCAGGCGTCGACGGCTACGATTTCATGTGCAGCATTTGCCGCAAATTCGCGGGCCACCGTGATGTCACGTGGCAGGATGATTTCACAACCAGCGGCTTCGGCTTTTGCCAGAATATCACGCGCTGTATCTGCAAGGTCATGTTCACAAAGCGATTTCCCAACAGACACACCTTGCGCTGCCAGAAATGTATTTGCCATGCCGCCGCCTATAATCAGATGATCAGCTTTACCAACAAGATTGCCCAAAAGATCCAGTTTCGTTGATACTTTCGCACCGCCTACAACCGCGACAACCGGACGTTCCGGCGCGCCAAGTGCCCCTTCCAATGCGCTAAGCTCGGCCTGCATCAGGCGTCCCGCACAGGCAGGCAGAAGGCGCGCGATGGCTTCGGTTGAAGCATGGGCGCGGTGGGCCGCAGAAAACGCATCGTTGCAGTAAATATCACCAAGTGCCGCCAGAGACGCCGCGAACATCGCATCGTTTTTGGTTTCTTCCGCATGGAAACGGGTGTTTTCCAGCAGCAGGGTTTCGCCATCCGCCAGATCAGCCACACCATGTTTCGCGTCCGCGCCAATGCAGTTTGCCGCAAATTTAACAGGGCTCCCCAATGCGCCTTCCAGTGCGTCGCGGATCAAGCCCAGGGACATATCCGCCCGCACTTCACCTTTCGGGCGACCAAAATGTGCCAACAGCACAGGCTTGCCGCCGGCCGCAAGAATATCACGAACGGTGGGCAGAATGCGTTCAATCCGGGTCATGTCGGTGACGCGACCGGCATCCATGGGCACGTTGATATCCACGCGGGTCAGCACAACTTTGCCAGCCAGTTCCATATCATCCAATGTCTTCCAGGGTTTTGCGGCAGTCATAACGCACTCCAAAGCATAAATTTCGCGTCCTTTAACACAACATCCGGGCCCGCACGTCAATTCTGCTTTTCCCCGAAGACAGCATTAGATAAGCTGCGCGGCAAATATCATACAAAGGATGCCCCAAATGGCTGAAATCAAAGATCCCGAAAACACAATCATCATGGAAACCACAAAGGGCACCGTGAAAATCGCGCTTTTGCCTGATGTTGCGCCAAAGCATGCCGAGCGTATGAAAGAACTGGCCCGCGCGGGTGCGTATGACGGTGTTGTTTTTCACCGCGTGATTGATGGCTTTATGGCGCAGACCGGTGACGTTGCAAACGGCAACTGGGACAAAGATTTCAACATTGGTCGTGCTGGTACGGGTGGTTCTGAGCACCCTGATCTGCCTGCTGAATTCTCCAAGATTCCACACGCACGTGGATCCATTGGCGCAGCACGTTCCGCCAACCCGAACTCTGCCAACAGCCAGTTCTTTATCAACTTTAAAGACAATGACTTCCTGAACGGTCAATACACTGTTTATGGTCAAGTCATTGAAGGCATGGACATTGTTGATGAAATTCAGCGTGGCGAGCCGCCAATGAACCCTGATCGCATGACCTCTGTGAAAGTGGCAGCGGATGTCTAAAGGCGACATCATTCCGGCCACTCTTGGTGTTCTGGGCGTTGCGGTGCTGGGGGCATATTACATGTTCACATCCCCCGCTCAGGCGCAGGACAATCCGGATACTCCGAACCTTGTGATCGAAGTTGCAGGCAGTACCGATGGTCAGATCGTGATCGATCTGATGCCGGATGTTGCACCCAATCACGTGGCGCAGATCACAACGCTTGCGAAAGAAGGTCAGTATGATGGCGTGGTGTTCCACCGCGTGATTGATGGCTTTATGGCGCAAACCGGTGATGTGGAATTCGGCCGTGTAGAGGCTCCTTCGGGACGCCCTGGCACGGGCGGTTCTGAACTGCCTGATATTGCTGCAGAATTTAACGCGGTTCCCTTTAATCGGGGCACTGTTGGCATGGCACGTTCCGCCAGCCCGAATTCTGCGAACAGTCAGTTCTTCATCATGTTCGCACCTGCGCCTCACTTGAATGGCCAGTATACGGTCTTTGGTCAGGTGATCGAAGGTCAGGACGTGGTCGATGCCATCAAACGTGGCGCCGGGGGAAGTGGCGCAGTCACTGATCCGGACTATATGAAATCCGTCACAGTGGTTGAATAAGTCATTTCGTCTCATCTTTGGATGAACGGCGTATGCAAACGGGCCTTCCTTTGTCAGTGATATGATGAAGGGAGGCCCGAATAGTTTCAATGACCAGATGGACCGGCTGTCAGATTTTCACGGGTCGTTCTTGAAGAAAAGATCATAGATTTGCATCCTTTGTGTTCATCTTGCATTCCACGGATGTTCCACGGATAAGGTCCCTTAATTATTCACCTATGACACCAGTGAGAGCCGACAGCCATCATGCCGCAGACCGATCATCTTCAAACCGATTGTTCGAAATGCGCAGCGCTATGCTGCGTGGTGCTGACCTTTGATAAGGGCAAGGACTTCGCATTCAGTAAAAACCCGGGGGAGCCATGCCGCAATTTGTCTGGGCACAAATGTTCTGTCCATGACAGTCTCAGCCAGGATGGTTTAGGCGGGTGTGTTGCCTATGATTGTCTTGGTGCAGGAAATCGTGTTGTCCAAGAGGTGTTCTCTGGCCAAACTTGGCAGAAAGAACCCCGCCTTACGCGTGTTATGATGGAAGCATTTTCAGGTATGTGTGAGGTGCACAAACGTATCGATCTGTTGCGTGCCGTGGAAACCCAACTGCACAATCCACAAGATCTGCAGACATGCCGGAATTTTCGCGCCAGCCTTGAAGACCGCCGTTGGAGTGGCCCTGAACTGAATGAATTCGAGGTGGAACTGGGATTAGAGATCGATATTTTTGTTCACGGGATCAAAGATGACCTACCCGAAGAGTTGCGCCGGGAAATCTGATCCAAGACGCGCTAGGTCAGACTCCTCCCAGAATTTCGCCTGATGTGGCGTTAACCTCTTTCTTAACGCCCGCCATCCAAAGCGGCAGATGGCGTGCAATTGGTGCAAGCACGCCCCAATGCAACCAGCAGCCCGATGTTTGTTCAATCCGGGCTCCGGTTCCTAGTTTGAAATGTGTCATTCCCGCTGCATCTTGACTGTTCAATACGCCCAGATCCAATGCGGTGTGGCCCCGGTCCTGCAGCCAGACCATCGCGCGCCATAGCAGCAAATTCATGGCGTTTAGCCTGCGGCCTTCAGGTCTGCTGTGTCCGATCTGCCATGTCACCATCTTTCCGTGTCTTAGGAACAGGGCGGCGGCAATAATGTCTCCATGATGTCGTGCCTCAAAAATGATCGCATGTCCTGGGTTTTCTACGGCAAAAGCCAATGAAATCTCTGGTGGAAATCCTCTGTATTTTCTGGTCCGTGTCTGAAGTTTTTCCGCATCTAAAAGCCAGTGATTATCGCCCAATTCATAATGACTTACGTCGACTTTTTCATGCTCAGACCGGTTCAATCTGTTGCGCCATTTTTGGCGCATGGCAGTGCGCATCTGATTGGGCGTCGCCAGATCCAAGATTGCTGTATAGCTTGCGGTGATCAGGGGCCAGAACCCGTTTTGGCGCAGGGCATCTGCCGGGATGTCAGGCGCGTTCAAAAGCAGGGGAATATCGCCATGATAATTGCGCCACGACCGCAACCATTCCTGGCTGTCTTGACAACAGCTTGTGACGGGACCACGCGATACCAGATCCACTTGCCCCAGGGGGGAAAAACAACGGCTTTGTACCTGCCACGTGATGTCGCGCCCGGGGGCGGGGCTTATGGAGTGGCACTGCATTGGAATACCCATTGATTGACAGCTTCGGCCAAATTCGGGCGATTGTTGTAAGGGGATGGCAAGGTTTTCCATACCGCCATTAACCAATATTCAAGTTTAAAGAGGGTTAATGCGATGCATGAAACCCTCACGTCCCCAATTCACCCCCGCTGCGGCTCTTCTGCTGGCCACGTTGCTTTCATTGCCATTCCTTGGTCTGGCCGTGTGGGATGTTTTACGCAGTCTTATGTGAAAGGCCCGGCACGCGAAGCGTGCCGGGCCCAACGCCTGACAAGCGGCTTTGCCGC
>NZ_JBMYXF010000050.1:0-21821 GCF_049608145.1 Halocynthiibacter sp. | reverse complement strand
TTACCTTCACTGCCATAGAGATGGTCATCACCAGCCCCCCCATTGATCGTATCTTCTCCGGCGTTACCATTCACGCTATCATCACCATCGCCACCGTGGACTGTGTCATTTCCAGCCCCGGCAGTGACCGTATCATCGCCTCCCAGCAAATCGTAAATGCGCGGGGCACTGTCACTATGTGTGAAATTATCGTCGCCTGCGGTACCGGCAACTGGCGTCCCTTCGCCAGCAGCCCCTGTGCCAGTCGAAGAATCATCATCGAGATGAAACAGCGAATACAACAATGGGCCGAAAAAAAGGAGCGCGTTCCCCAGATATGCAAGATCCATTGTATCCCCAATCGACAATCGTTACGGCGGCAAACTTGGCCTGGGCGATTGAGACTGTCAAATTTTCTCTGCTATAATCACCAGTTCAAGGTGAACGGATGCAAATCCGCCACGCCTGAAACATTGCTATATCAGACAGGTTTAACGATCTGATCCACCGCTTTCAGATCTTTCAGAAGGGCAGCCATCTGATCCAAAGGCACCATATTTGGGCCATCTGAAGGTGCATTATCCGGGTCTTCGTGGGTTTCGATAAACAGCGCAGATGTGCCCACAGCCACGGCAGCACGCGCAAGCGGCGGCACGAATTCACGCTGCCCCCCGGAACTGACGCCCTGCCCGCCCGGCAGCTGTACGGAATGGGTTGCGTCAAAAACCACCGGGTGACCTGTCTGGGCCATAATCGGCAGGCTGCGCATGTCAGAGACCAGCATATTATAGCCAAAACTTGTGCCTCGATCCGTCAGCAGAATACGTTTATTGCCAGTGCTTTCCACTTTCTGCGCGACATTACCCATATCCCAAGGCGCCAAAAACTGGCCTTTTTTCACATTGATCGCGGCACCACTTTCGCCAGCGGCCAGCAAAAGATCGGTCTGACGACACAGAAACGCTGGGATCTGCAGGACATCCACATGTTGGGCCGCGCGGGCACATTGCGCGGCTTCATGCACATCCGTCAGCACCGGAATATCGAATTCATCGCGTATAGCGGCAAGGATATCCAACCCGGCTTCCAGCCCAAGGCCCCGTTTTGTCGTGACAGAAGACCGGTTTGCTTTGTCAAAGCTGCCCTTGAAAATAAAAGGGACATTCAGATCCGAACAGACCTCGGCCATTTTTCCGGCGATCATGCGGGCGTGCTCAAGGCTTTCCAACTGACAGGGACCTGCAATCAGGGCGAAAGGCTTGTCATTTGCAATTTGGATGCCGCGGATATCAACTGTATTCATGTTTCAGATGTCCTCAGAAATGGGTTGCCTGTTTTCTATACAAGTGCACCCGCGAATACCAGCGGACGGATTGACAGGCGCATGTTTTCCGCCGATGTCAGATGGCAAAACAAGGAGACACACATGACAATCACCCGCAAACACCTAAGTGCCCGTTCCAGCGCGATCGTTATTCACAATGACACGATTTACCTCAGCGGCCAGGTTGCTGAAGGCGCTGACATTCAGGAACAGGCCCGGATAATGCTGGGCAAAGTTGATACGCTTCTGGCAGAAGCCGGATCCTCTAAATCCAATATCCTTCAGGCTGTCATCTGGCTGTCTACAATGGAAAACTTCGCCGCAATGAACGAAGTCTGGAATGCATGGATTGATCCGGAAAACCCACCAGCCCGCGCCTGCGGTGAAGCAAAGCTTGCCCGGGAAGAACTGTTGGTAGAAGTGATCATCACAGCCGCAAAGCCCTGATCAGGTTTTAAAATCCCCCCGGATCTCAAACATGTGGTCCGGGGTATGCAGCCCATGTGTTAACTGCAGCGCACCTTATTCGGATGCCAGACGCCCCCCCTTTCAAAGCACACCCCCAGATCTGCACCACCCGCCAGCCTGACCGTACAAGGTCGCAATATTCCGAGAACATTGGCTTTTCCAGCCCAAATCCGCCATAGGCGGCAACCAGCCAAATCATAAAACCGACATTCATCAAGAATGAGGCTAATTTCTGCACTTGGGACTTACTTTTTGCTGGGCATTCACTGTGTTTCGATTAGATGTTCCCGCTGAGCGAAAAGGAAAGAGATACGATTGTGGAAATTGAGTTCAATCAGCTAGCGTGGCTGTGGTATATATTCACTGTATGTGCCGAAACACCAAGCCCTACTAATCAGGCTTGGCCTCCAATCGGTATCGGGACGCGCCCCCCATATCTGTGGTGGGTACTACCATCCCTACTTCTTCTGTCGGCATCTTTTACGAGCAGTGCAGCTTTAGGGGTATGGTTCAGGCAAAAAACAGACCGGGTCATCTGCATACTATTAGGCGTAGCTCTTGTGTTGCTAGGGCTATTCATAGCTCAGCAGCTTTATGTTTTTTCGCAAGCAAGTTTTAGTTTAGGCAATAGCTCATATAGCGCTGATTACTTCTTTTTGAGTGGGAATTTTATGTCGAATGTGTTGGTTTGTTTGGCCTTTGTTTTACTCAGTCTCATTATAGTGTGCTTTTCCAAGGCGCGGGTAGCGCAGGGAGTAGCATTGGGGTTGACCGCACTTATGATAGCGGCTCTCGCCCTTGGTTGGCTGACGTTGAGCTATGCGCTTGGTTTCTGCCCTACTTTCTAAGTTTGGGATCAAAGTTGCCGTTAGCTGCATCTCTACCCAATGGCTGCTTTGGCGCAAGTGCCCAACTTTGCGAAGTACACTATCTGCCCAAAGCTGCCAATCATCACGCAAAATGGTGATGTTCAGGGAACGATTACGGGGCGGTATTTCTCATTTAACCAGCCCTTCCCCAATTCTAGCAAGCTTTCGACAGCGTACAGAAATCTCTGACAGTCAGTGGCGGGTTTTGGAACTATCATCTAAAAATGGCGCTCAACGGAAAGCACATGACGTCGATGTGGTTTGCACATGAACATTAGCCATCCGTCTTGTGGGGGTGGTCCACGGCAGTTTCGATATAGGGGCGCATGACACGGGCGACCTCGGCGAAGACGGGCACAGCCACGGAATTTCCGAATTGCCGATAGGCTTGGGTGTCAGACACCGGGATCTTGAAATCTTCCGGATAGCCCATAATCCGCGCACATTCGCGAGGTGTCAGTTTGCGTGGATTGCGCCCGGGCTGCGCAATCAGAATTTCGGATCCATCTTTGTAATAACGTGCGGACAGCGTACGGCAGGTATCATCCGGCCCAACAAGCCCAAAGCCAAATCCATTGCCTTTGGCTTTGTGCTTGGCGGCGTAGTTCTGCAGATAAGCCCAGAGCTTATCGGACAGCGTATATTTCGCGGCAACCGTTGCGTCCGGGCCTTCGGTAAAGGGCGGCATGTGCAGCTCCGCCCCGTTTTCCGGATGGAGGATCCGGGACATTTTCACCAGGCCCTTTGGCGCCAAATCCATGTCATTAAAGGAAAAGTCACATTTCTCGCGAAAACCAACGATAACAATGCGTTCCCGGTGTTGAGGCAGAAAATGCAAAGCATCAATCACCTGGGTATGAATGTGATAGCCCAATTCATCACGCAACTTACGCTGGATGACATCCCAGGTCCGGCCTTTATCATGGCTCATCAAATTCTTAACATTCTCCAGCAAAAACGCCGCAGGGCGGTGGTGCTTTAGAATGCGTAATACGTCAAAAAACAGCGTCCCCTGGGTTTCATCATCAAAGCCATGCGCACGGCCAAGAGCGTTTTTCTTGGAAACCCCAGCGATGGAAAATGGCTGACAAGGAAAGCCTGCAAGCAGAACGTCATGGGCCGGGATATCGTCTGCAGCCACCTGTTGAATATCGCCCACGACAGGGCGATTATCGGGATAGTTAGCATGATAGGTCTTCTGGGCAAAACGATCCCATTCAGAGGTAAATACGCATGTACCATCAATAGTTTCCATGGCCCGGCGCAACCCGCCAATGCCTGCGAATAAATCTATAAATCTGAACATAGTGCCCCCGTCAATGCGCGCGGACTATGCCAGGATCAGCGCAGCGCGGCAAGCCACGTTTCCCCCTAAAAGCCAATCAAATGAGCTATTTTCCGGTGAAAAGGTTCAGAGACCTGTTGCGCAATCAAGCCCTATTTTCAAATATCGCGCATTTCCCCCCGCAACGCGCCCGTCCCCCCCAGCGCGCCAATGGCCTGTCGCCCACAATAATTTCCACGTGCGATACAATCCGGTACGGCAATCCCGTCGATCCAAGAATGGAGAAACCCCGCGTTAAAAGCATCACCTGCCCCGGTTGCATCCACCACGTCTGCCGGTTCTCCTGCGACATAGCCTTCACCACTCGGACAATATGCCTTTGCACCGTCAGCCCCCATTTTCACCACGGTCAAAGGGGCCGTTCGCAACGGAATATCCAAGGAACCTAACCAAGCTTGCTCTGTCCGGTTGGGCAAAAACACGTCAACCCCTTGGATCAAAGGTAAAACATCATCGCGAGACAGGCTATCATCCCATCCACAATCCAAAGAAATCGTAAGGCCAAGGTCACGCGCCAAAGACAGAATTTCCGGCATCTCTACCAATGTTGCCAGTTCACCAATATGCAGATGTGACAGGGGCAAAGGTTCGATTTCCAAGGCCTCAGGCAAGGTTGCAGCCGGGCCGGCACGGCGGGTCACAAAGGAACGGTCCGCACCATGGGGCAAAACCACTGTCACCTGCGGATCATCAGTGGGATCCGCCATCGAACACAGGCTGAGATCCGGGCCAGACAACGCAAGTTCGCCTGTAATGGCATCGGTGAACGGACCCGAAGGCAATGTCGAACACAGCCAGGCCCTGCGCCCCAAAGCTTCCAGCCAAGCCGACGTAATGCAGGCTCCTCCGCCCGGAGACAGGCGCAATTGCGTCGCGAAACTTTCCGTACCCGCAGCAGGCGCGCCGTCAATGCCGCCAAACACCAGATCGCAGTATAGTCGGCCGATGCATAACACGCCGCCTGACCGCCCAACCGG
Source organism: Halocynthiibacter sp. (assembly GCF_049608145.1). Taxonomy (NCBI): domain Bacteria; kingdom Pseudomonadati; phylum Pseudomonadota; class Alphaproteobacteria; order Rhodobacterales; family Paracoccaceae; genus Halocynthiibacter; species Halocynthiibacter sp. The sequence continues at coordinate 16,859 of NZ_JBMYXF010000050.1, read as the reverse complement.
GCGCAATTGGGATCCGGCTTGTGCACTCATGACAGGCGCTCCCCGGTGTCAGCGCGGAACAGATGGATATTCTCTGATCCCACCCCCATCACAACCGTTTCATCCACCTCGGGCGGCATACGTCCAGGCGCACGCAAAATGACTTCCCCCAAAGCGGTCTGCACATAGAGAAGCGTTTCCGGACCAAGGGGTTCGCGCAGACTGACCCTGCCATGAAGAACGGGATCGGTGCTGTTCAGAACCAGATCATCAGGGCGGATCCCCACCTTCAAGGCACATCCATCGGGCAAAACGCCTGCGGAAACGGGCAGAATGACATCCCCCAGCATCACCCGACCATTTTCAACACGTCCGTCCATGACATTCATCGAAGGCGCGCCAATAAATTGTGCCACAAAGACATTGTCCGGCTGGCGATAGACATCTTCTGGCGTGCCCACTTGTTGAATATGGCCGTCCTTCATGATCACGATACGATCCGCCATTGTCATGGCTTCCACCTGATCATGGGTCACAAAAACCACCGTGTTCTGCACGCGTTGATGCAGTTTTTTAATCTCAAGCCGCATCTGTGTGCGCAGCTGCGCGTCCAGGTTGGACAGGGGTTCATCAAAGAGAAACACCGCAGGATTGCGCACCATCGCCCGGCCTATGGCCACGCGCTGACGCTGGCCACCGGACAGTTGATTGGGTTTGCGATCCAGCAGATCCACCATATCCAAAATACCCGCAACCTCCTGAATGCGGGCTTCTTTTTCAGCCTTCGACAGTTTTGATGTCCGCAGACCAAAGGCGATGTTTTTCTTCACCGACATATGGGGATAAATTGCGTAGTTCTGAAACACCATGGCAATGTCACGATCACGTGGCTCAAGATTATTCACGACCTGATCGCCAATGCTGATATCACCCGAAGTCGCATCTTCCAGCCCGGCGATCAACCGAAGCGTGGTGGATTTACCGCAACCAGACGGCCCCACGAGAACGATAAATTCTCCGTGCTGAACGGACAATTCAATGCCTTTCAGCACTTCGGTCTTGCCGTAGGATTTGCGCAGTTGGGTCAGGGTCAGGCTGGACAAATCAGACCTCCGTCAGGGTGTTAAAAGCGGCATTTAGGGCAGCGGCCGACCGGCTGCGCCGTGTCAGACGTGCGTTTTGACTCAGTTGCAGGGCGGCTTGCTGTCTGTTGTAAATCTCAAAGGCCGCATCGAGTGCAGGCAGGGCCGGGCCGCCGGGACGATCCCGTCGGGCCACAAAGCCTTCCGGTGACACAGCATCCAAAAACGCCTGCTGGCCCAGCGCGGTTTCACGCCCTGTTTGTTTGCAAAACGCAGTGGTGAACGCGTCATAACCTGCCTCAAGCCCCTGCCCCATGGCGATGACATCTTTTGCGACAATCGCCGCAATTTCATGGGCTTCGCGGAAAGTCAGCGCTTCGTCACGCACAAGGGTGTCTGCAAGTTCCGTGATCGTGACACAGGCCGCATTCATATTGGCACGCACGCGATCTCCGTTGATCGTCACCGCCGGGATAAAGGCGGAAAGAAGGGATGCGCAACGCATAGCACTGTCAAATGCAGCGTACCCCCCCTGTTGCACTTCGCCCTCGCTATCATTCATATCCGTGAAAGGCGTATTGTGCATGGTGGTGATCACCGCCTCAGAGCGGCCACAGGTCATACTGGCGAGATGCCGCATATGTTCGATCGGCACAGGGTTGCGTTTTTGCGGCATGATCGATGAGATCTGCACAAGCGCACCCGGTACATGCAACTGACCAACTTCAAAGGCAGACCAGAACTGCATATCTTGGATCAGACGCCCGAGATGCAGGAAGGTCAGTTTGATCGCGCTATATAATCCGGTGACATAATCCACGCTGGCAATGCAGCCATAGGAATTCAACAAAGGTTCGCTGAACCCCAGCAGTTCCGCCATACGGGCACGATTGATCGGAAAGCCAGACGTGGTGATGGCTGCGGCCCCCATCGGGCAATGATCAAGCCCCTCAGCCGCGGCTTCCAGACGGGTGATGTCACGCAACAACACTTCAAGCGCGGCTGCAAGGTAATGACCAAAGGTTGTGGGTTGCGCGGGCTGGCCATGTGTCCAGGCGGTGATCAGGGTGGTTTTTTCCACCTGTGCCTTATCCAGCATCGCCACGCCCAGCGCGTGTAGCTGAGAAATCAGGCCCTCTGTTCGGCTTTGCAGCGCCAGTTTAAACAGAGTGTGATCCATATCATTGCGCGAACGCGCCGTGTGTAATGCCCCGCCAAGATCGCCAAGATGGCGTTTGAGTTCAGCTTCGACAAAGAAGAAGTAATCTTCATGTTCGCCGGTATAGGTAAGTGTGTCCGGATCTGTTTCCGTTTCGATCCGGATCAGGCTGTGCGCAATTTGCTTGGCGTCATTTGTATCAAGGATATTTTCACCATGTAGCATCACCAGATGCGCTTTGTTGATGGCCATCATATGGGCGGCATAATGCGTTTTGACCCCCTCAAAAAGCGGCGCAAGCACTGTGTCTTTGTAGACCGGATGTGGGAATCTATCTGTGTCAGTCATTGTTGTGTGCCTTATTCGCGGGGGCCAGCCCCCGCACCCCCGGAGTATTTCTTGCAAGATGAATGAAAATGAGTTGCACCTGTTACCCCTTCAGCCCGGCCATAACGACACCTCGGATGATGAAACGCTGGAAGACGACGAAAACGATGAGGGTCGGAATTGTGGAAATCGCTGCCCCTGTCATGATGAGTTCCCATGCGACATCGGCCTCATCGCCAAACCCAGACAGGCCCACGGGTACGGTGTACATCTCAGGCGAGTTGGTGACGATCAGTGGCCAGATGAACGCCGTCCAGTTGCCAAGGAACACAAAGATCGCCAGCGCAGCCAGCGCGGGTTTCACCAGAGGCATGGCAACCGACCACCAGATCTGAAGTTCATTCAGCCCATCAATGCGCGCGGCTTCGAGGAAATCATCGGGCACGGTTTCAAAAAACTGCTTCATCAGGAAGGTGCCAAAGGCCGTCATCAGCCCCGGGAACATAATGCCCCAATAGCTGTCCAGCCAGCCGAAGCTTTGCGACATGATATACCATGGGATCACCAGCATTTCAGTTGGGATCATTAGGGTAGACAGGATCGCGATAAAGATGATGTAGCGACCTGGGAATTTGAATTTACACAGCGTATACCCCACCAGTGAATCAAACAGGATGTTTGACACCGTGGTGATCACCGCAATGATGATAGAATTCATGAACCAACCGTAAAAACGGCCATCTTCCAGCACATAGGTATAGTTCTCAATTGTGGGCTCATCCGGGATGAGTTTGAGGTTATAGACCTCATGCGGCCATTTCAGAGAGGTAGAGACCATCCAGGCAATTGGCATGATCATTGCAATGCCACCAAGGAACAGCAGCAACCAGCGGATATACTGCCCATAGCTGCGTTTCACCGGTGGTTTTACAGCCAGCAGGGCGTCTGTTGTGGGGCGTATGTCGGTTGCACGCATCTTAACGGTCCCTCATCAGCCAAAGTTGCAACAGGCTGACACACAACAGGATCGTGAACAAAACCACGGTCTGCGCAGCGGCGTACCCCATATTAAATCCGTTAAAGGCCGTGTCATAGATCATCAGAACCAAGGGTTTGGTGGCATTCAATGGCCCGCCCGGATTGTTGGTGGTCATGTTAAACACATGATCAAAGATGCGCAGGAAGCCGATGGAACTGAAGACCGTGATAAAGATGATCGTCGGCTTCAACAGGGGAATGGTGATTTGCGTGAGGATCGTAAACCCCGAGACCCCATCAATGCGCGCAGCTTCATAGTAGCTGGTGGGGATCGCACGCAGGCCCGCCATGAAGATGATCACCTGAAACCCCAGCCCGGCCCAAATCGCAGGTGCCAGAACCGCAGGCAATGCGTTGGTGGTCGAATTCAGGAAATTGATCTGCGGGATACCAAAAGTCGCTAGGATATTGTTGAAAATTCCCACGGGCACCGGCTGATAGAACCAGCGCCACACCCATGCCATCGCAACGGCGGACGTCATGAACGGCAGGAAATACATCATACGGATAAACCCATGCATGAAACGCACCCGATCCAGATGAAACGCAATGAGAAAGCTGATCACCAAGCTTAGGGGGGTGCCCAGCAACAGGTAGACAAAGGTATTCTTGAAGACTTTCCAGAACACATCGTCATGCCAAAGCTTGATATAGTTATCCGCCCCCGCCCAGGTGCGTTCGCCCAGCAAGTTCCATTCCTGAAAACTAAGCAAGATCGCATTCCCCGTAGGGTAAAAACGGATGACCACATAAAAGATCACCGGCAGGGTCAGAAACCCCCAGGCCCAGAGAATATGTTTCTGACGGATGGTCAGGGTGTTTCGCAATTGCATTCGGGTGTTCCAGGTCAAACGTCCGGTGGAATGCCCCCGTTGCTTTCAAGGAAAACAAACGGGGGCTCCACAGTAAAAAGCAGGATCAGTCGGCGTAATAGTCGTCGAGGATCGCCTGCTCTTCTTCAGCAGCGGCTGCCAAAGCTTCGGAAAGGGGCTGATCTTCGATGCTGACACGCTGTACCATGTCCATCAGAACCTGGCGTTGCGCGCTTTCATTGGCGAAGATCGTTGTATTGGCGTATGCAAGACCACGGATAAAGGGCCCGTAAACATCGTGGCTGGCGTTGGCGTCGGTCAGGCCCACAGATGGTTTGGCGGGCAATTCCCCCACAACATCCAGCCAGATCTGCATGGCTTCATCAGATGTGATATATTCCATGAACTTGACTGACGCGTCATAGCGTTCGCCTTCGGCCTTACTGGTGATCGCGTTCACCCAGTACGAGGAATAGTTCGACCGCACACCTTCTGCATTGGCGGGCAGTTCACTGACGCCCCAACGCAACCCGCGAATTTTATCAAGCGATCCGATGCGGAAAGATCCGTCAATATGCATCCCCGCCATGCCTGCCTTAAACGCCGCCTGCGGTTCATCCATGAACCCTGCAGCCGTGACACCGTGTTCAGATTCAAGACCTGTGTAAAAAGCAGCGGCGGCCTGACCAGCGTCGGTGTTGTAATTCACGGTCTGATAATTGTTGTCATAGGGATCGCCGCCCATCTGACGTATCAGAACTTCACGGAACCAATGGTGATCCTGGGCATTCATACCGGTGGTGATCCCCACTTGTGTGATATTGCCCGCGCCATCACGTTTGGTCAGCTGACCCGCGATTTCGACAAGATCATCAAGTGTTTCCGGAGGGCCATCAATGCCTGCTTCTTCAAACAGACGTTCGTTATAAAACAGCGCCAAAGACCGCACAGCCGTTGGCAACGCCCAGTAATGGTCGCCATCCTTCATCGCCTGCACCATTGGGAAGAATTCCGCATCAATACGTGCAGGATCAAACCTGTCGGATGGCAAAGGTTGGATCAGTTCGGCTTCGACGTAATCATTCAGCCAGCCGTAAAACAATTGTACCACATCCGGCCCCTCGCCCGCAGGAATCGCCGCCGCCACTTTGGTACGGTAATCCGCATAAGGGAAATGGGTCATCTTCACGGTGATATCCGGATTCGCGGCTTCAAAGTTGGAAATCAGCTGTTCCATGGCGCTGACCCGCGCATCAAAGAAATACTGCCAATATTCAATTTCCACCGCCTGAGACGATGATGCAGCCAGTGTTGCTGCGCTTAATGCTGTCCCGAAAACAAATGCCTTAACCTTATTAAACATGTCTTCCCTCCCTTTGTGCCAGGACCCTCCCCGATCCGGGCTGATTTCGCCAACTCGCCCATTAGGCGAATGTGTGACGGTGATCACATGTGTGAAAATTATTAACTCAATCAAGTTGAGCTATCAAGCCCCCGATGTTAAACACCCACTATGAAGAATAGTTCTGACAGAAACGCCCGACAGGGTCTGGGTGCCAATCCGGAACGCACACGCCAGCATAACAACAAACTGGTGCTGGATGCGTTGCGTAATGCACGAGGGCGCGGTGAAACCGCCGGCCGGGCCGAAATTGCACGTCTGTCCGGCCTGTCCACACAAGCCGTCAGCAACATCATCGCCAGCCTTGAAGACACCGGCATGATCCGGGCCTGCGGCAAGCGCGCAGCAGGCCGGGGCCAGCCAGCGATGCAATATGAAATCGCGGCTGAAGGCGGTTTTGCCCTTGGGTTTGAGGTGCGTCCGGATGCGCTGTTCTGCACGGTTCTTAACTTGCATGGCCAGACTGTGCACCGGGATCGCAACCCTCTGACCGACGCCACACCAGATCATGTGGCCCGTGAAATGCTGCGAATGATGGCGGACGCCTTGGCAGAACTGAACCTGCCCGCGGATAAGCTGCTGGGTGCTGGCGTCGTCATGCCTGGCCCCTTTGGCAGCACTGGCATCGCCAATCTACAGTCCGACCTGCCCGGCTGGCGCGATGTCGAGATGCCTGAATGGGCTGAAAACCTGCTGGGTCTGCCCTGCATTGTTGAAAATGACGCCAATGCAGCCGCTATGGCCGAACGCATTTCTGGCGTAACCCAGAATATGGACACTTATGCTTGCCTATATTTCGGGGCCGGTTTGGGCCTTGGGGTTGTCAGTGAACGCCAGCCTTTGCGTGGGGCCTGCGGCAATGCTGGTGAAATCGGTCATATCACCATTGCACTGCCCGAAGGCCCTGTTCGCCTGGAACAAGCGCTTAGTCGTCTGTCTGTCCGCGATTACCTGCTGGAAAACGGGGTGCAGGCGGAAACCACCGGTGAACTGGAAGCCCATTTTCGCGAAGAATGCCCAGCCCTTCTGACCTGGATTGAACGGGCGCGCCTTGCCCTAAAAGAAGCTGTGCATGTGATCGAAAACCTGTTCGATCCTGAATGTATCGTTTTGTGTGGCGCCATGCCCGAAGCAATCCTGCATGCGCTGATCCGGGATGTGCCGTTGAAAAATCAATCCGTTTCAACCCGCCTAGACAGGGCGGCCCCACGGCTTTTGACCGGCAGTTCAGGCCCAATGACAGCGGCCCGCGGATCAGCGGCACTTGTGCTGAACGATGCATTTGATCCCCGAATACCCAGCCGCCTTTCGGGATAATCCACACAAGTACAGTTGTCCGTTCAATGGGTTAGAGATTATTCGCACCGAATTTAGGAAATTTCAGGATTTCCCTGACAGATTGCAGAAGGATGTCATATTTTGACGCAGAACATGCAGGATCATCAGATGCCCAGAGATGAAGAAACGCCGGTCGAAAAACGGATCCGGAAACAACAAATGCAGCCGCGTATTTCCGCGCTGTGGCAGGCCCTTCAGCCCCTGCGTACCACCCTGTCATTCATGAACAGCGGTGCACATCCCGATGATGAAACCAGCGCCATGCTGGCGGCACTTGGCCTGCGTGATGGTGTGCATCTGTCTTATGTCTGCGCCAATCGTGGCGAAGGTGGGCAAAATGATCTGGGTACAGAAAACGGTGCCACCCTGGGCGCATTACGCACGGCTGAAATGGAACAGGCCGCGGAACGGCTGTCTATGCGGCTGTACTGGCTGTCGGAAACGCCCGATGACACAATTTCAGATTTCGGCTTTTCCAAAAGCGGCGAAGAAACCCTACGCCACTGGGGCGACGCCCGCACGCTGAAACGCATGGTGGATGTGGTGCGCCGCGAACGCCCCGATATCCTTTGCCCAACCTTTCTGGACGTGCCCGGCCAACACGGCCATCACCGCGCTATGACCCGGATCGCCCAGCAGATTATGTCCCTGTCTGCAAAGGCAGATTACCCCGAAAGTGACCTTCCCCCCTGGCAGGTTAAAAAGTTATTGTTGCCGGCCTGGGGCGGCGGCGGTGATGCCTATGATGACGAAGTACCGCCCCCGATGACCACCCATGTGATCAATGCCAAAGGCCGCGATCCCGTCACAGGTTGGAGCTATGAACAAATCGCCCAACAAAGCCGTGTTTTTCATAAAACGCAGGGGATGGGCCGCTGGATCAGCCCTGGGGATGAACGTGACTGGCCCCTGCATCTGTTGGACAGCCGCGTGTCAGATCAGACCGGCAGTGAAGGCGAAACCCTAGGTGCAGGCATCGCCGCGCGCCTTTCGGAACTGGCGGCCCTGCCCGGTGCGGAACCCATTTCGCAATTGCTTCGCGATGCCGAAGATTGTTGTGGTGGCGCAATCGCTGCCTTTCCCGAAGGTAAATCCGTCTGCGATGCAGCCGTAAAAGCTTTGGGGTTTTTACGGCTGTGTCGGGATGAATGCCCGGATACACTCCAGGATCAGATCCTGCATCGTATTGATCGTATGGAAAATTCTCTGTCACGGGTCATCTGGCTGGCTTCCGGCGCAGAAGCCTCCGCAATCGCAGATCAAACATGGCTGACCCCAGGGGAAACCGCGGATCTGTCCATTGAAACCCGTGAGGGGCGTACCGGAAATCTGACTGTCACCCCCCAGTTGCCCGGGGGATGGGTCTGCGACGGTACCCGTATTGGCCCAGGCCCGGATGCCATGCCGCATGACGGATATCGCGCCAGCTATGATCCCCTAAAGCCGCCAACACCGGCGTTGCGGGTCAGTTTCGACATCCTGGGGACACCCGTTTCTGTGCAGTTGCCCATTAACAATCCGCCCGTCGCCCTGCCCCCGCGCAGTGCCACCCTTGTGCCCGAAGGCGCAATTATCAACACAGCCACCCTCAGCCGCGAAATCAAAACATCACTTTCCGGGATCACCCCTGCAGGTGCTGTTGCCTCTCTGTCGCCCCCTGAGGGTTGGGAAATTGGCGTTGAAGGTGCAGGTTTCGCGGTGGCGGCCCCCGTTGACGCCACGCCCGGTCTTTATGATTTGCCTCTGACCCTGGACAATGCTCCGGCGCGCAGCGTGCAGCGGATCAGCTATGCCCATATCAACGCAACCGCGCTGACACAGGAAGAAAACCTGAAGATCCGCGTCTTAAACGCAGAAATTCCATCGGTCCGCGTCGGCTATATCGGTGGCGGAAATGACAATGTTGATGCCTGGCTTTCGGCCATGGGCGTGCAGGTGGAACAGGTCAGCGATGGAGATCTGCAGGTGCCCGGGGCATTGTTGCGTTTTGACACAATTGTCATCGGCATCTTCGCCCTTGGTTTTCGCACCGGATTGCAAGACATCATGCCTGAACTTCACGCATGGATGCGCGATGGCGGCACGCTGATCACCCTCTACCATCGCCCCCGCGACAATTGGGATCCTGACAGCTCTGCCCCGGCCCATCTGGAAATCGGGCAGCCTTCCCTACGCTGGCGTGTCACGGATAAAAACGCGGCTGTAAAACATCTGGCCCCCGATCACCCGCTGCTGAACACACCCAACAAGATCACCGATGACGACTGGGCAGATTGGCACAAAGAACGCGGTCTATATTTCGCCAAATCCTGGGGGCCGGAATACACCCCTTTGCTAGAGATGTCAGATCCGGGTGAAACCCCACATCAGGGCGCGTTGTTGGTCGGGGACATCGGGGATGGTCGCCATATTCACTGCGCACTGATCCTGCATCATCAGATGGAACAGCTAACACCAGGTGCGTTCAGACTTATGGCAAATCTGCTGGCCAAACGTTCTGACGGCGCCTGAATTTTAGCGCTGAATAGAAGCCCGATCCAGACGCACGCTGTCTTCGCGCCCGTCATCATATGTCACGCGCAGATCGACATTTTGCACAGACCCGCCCGCCTGGGAAATTGCCCAGGCCGCAGTGTCACGCACAGCGTTGGGCCGCAGATCGCCTTCATAGCAGTTTTCCATTTCCAGCTGCTGTTCGGCACCGCCATTGACCCGATAGTGTACGGTGCGCAAACCACAGCGCCAGGCCCCAAGTTGGGAAAAATCGAGCATATCCTGCCCATTTCTCTCTCTTAGTTGAACCCAACTTGTGCGGGTTGCGGTCAGGATCGGGCGCACTTCACCGGCTGTGGTGAAATTATCCGCCATTGCGGGCAGCGCTGCGCAGATACCAGCAGCCATGACAAAACCGGCTGTCACAGAACGGTGCGGTCTGAAAACCTCATAAGAAAACTTAAACAAATCTCTGCTCCTGCAGATTGAAAATCGGGCTTTCCGTTTGCCCGGAAAACAGCGTATATACTGAGGACAGGCAACGGGCAGACAATGTAATTATGGTTAAAAATAAAGCAATTCGAAAAAAGTTCAATGTTGTAATTGTCGCCCAGGGAGGACGCCTCTCTTACGAAGCTGTCATCTTTGCGACAACGTTCAAGCGCAACAACCCGAATTTTAAGGGAAAACTACTGGTCGCAGAACCTCAGCCAGGCCCCAAATGGCACGACGACTCACGCATTCACGATCCTGAAATTCGCGCATTGCTTGAAATGCATGGTGCGGAAATTGTGCCCTTTGAAAGCGAACACTTCGGCCAGGATTACCCACATGGCAACAAAATAGAAGCGCTGAAGGCTCTGCCGAAAGGCGAACCCTTTGTCTTTTTTGACACAGATACGTTGATCACCGGTGATCTGTCCGACGTGCCGTTTGATTTTGACAAGCCCTGCGCATCTATGAAACGCACAAACACCTGGCCAACGATCGAACTGTATGGCCCGGGCTATGGCGACACTTGGAAATCACTGTATAATAAATTCGGACTGGATTTTGAAAGCAGCCTGGATCTGGATCAACCGGATGAATACTGGGAACGCTATATGTATTTCAACGCGGGATGGTTTTTCTACCGGTGCCCGCATGAATTCGGGAAATGGTTCACGGATTACGCTGTTGCGATCCGCAATGATCGCCCGGAAGAACTGGTCTGTCAGGAGTTGCACCCATGGCTGGATCAGGTTGCCCTGCCCCTTGTGATTCACAAGCTTGGCGGCGCGCGCCGAACCATCCCAGAAGGCCTGCTGGATGGATCCGTTTCCTGCCATTACCGCCTGTTGCCGCTATTATATGCGCGGGAGTCAGACAGTGTTGTGACCGAACTGGAAGAGGCCATCGCCCACAATAAGATCAAAAAAGTGATCAAAGCGTATGAGCCAATCCGCAAGCTGGTGTATCAGAAAAAGGGCTACAAAGTACGGGCTTTGTTTGATCAGAACAATCTGCCACGCAAAGAACAGTTCATACGAAACCAGATCAAGAAGGTGAAACTTTGGCTGCGCTGAACTGGGCCTGTCTCAATCAATACATCTCAGCTCTCTGCTTTTCCGGAAATCCGGATTTCCCGATTTGTTAACAAATTCGTTCCAAATAGGGGTAACCATTCAGAACAATTTCCTGATCTACCCCCTTGGGATTGACCTTACAGGAACGACGACCCAATCTGCCCGCAACTGATGTAATTCACGAGGGAGATTCCAATGTCCGACACCCCTGCTCTGGGTTTTGATACGCTGCAAATTCACGCGGGCAGCCAGCCCGATCCGGCCACTGGCGCACGCCAAACGCCAATCTATCAATCCACCGCGTTTGCCTTTCGCGATGCGGAACATGCAGCAAAATTGTTTAACCTGCAGGAAGTCGGATATATCTATTCCCGCCTGACTAACCCCACGGTTGCCGTTTTGCAGGAACGTATCGCAACGCTGGAAGGTGGCGCGGGTGCGGTTTGCTGTTCCTCAGGTCACGCGGCCCAGATCATGGCGCTGTTTCCACTGATGGCCCCCGGGCGCAATGTCGTGGCTTCGACCCGTCTTTATGGCGGCACCCTGACCCAGTTCAGCCAGACAATCAAACGCTTCGGCTGGAATGCGAAATTTGTTGATTTTGATGACACAGACGCCGTTGCGGCGGCCATCGATGACGACACCCGGGCCGTATTTTGTGAAACCATCGCAAACCCAGGCGGTGTCGTAACCGATCTTGATGCGATCTCTGCCGTGGCCAAAACAGCTGGCGTGCCCTTGATCGTGGACAACACCACCGCGACACCTTACCTGTGCCGCCCGTTTGAACATGGCGCGACGCTTGTTGTGCATTCGACCACGAAATATCTGACAGGCAACGGCACCGTTACCGGTGGTTGCGTCGTGGACAGCGGTACGTTTGATTGGTCCGCCAGTGACAAGTTCCCCTCCCTCTCGGCACCAGAACCTGCCTATCACGGCATGACCTTCCACGAGACATTCGGCGCGCTTGCGTTCACATTCCACGGCATCGCTGTTGGGCTGCGCGATTTGGGCATGACCATGAACCCACAGGGCGCGCATTACACATTGATGGGGATTGAAACCCTGTCACTGCGCATGCAACGCCATGTGGAAAATGCTGAAAAGATTGCCAATTGGCTGGAAACAGATCCCCGCGTTGAAAGCGTGGGCTGGGCTGGGCTGGCGTCTAGCCCTTACAAAGATCGCGTCGCGCGTATCTGTCCTAAAGGCGCAGGCGCATTGTTCACTGTGGCGCTGAAGGGCGGCTATGACGCCTGTGTCAAAACCGTCGACAGCCTGAACATCTTCAGCCATGTGGCAAACCTTGGTGACGCGCGTTCACTGATCATTCACCCTGCGTCCACCACGCACCGTCAGCTGACCGAAGATCAACAGGTCGCCGCAGGCGCCGCGCCAAATGTCGTGCGCCTTTCGATTGGCATTGAAGATGTCGCAGATCTGATTGCAGACCTTGATCAGGCCATGGCATAATTGATGTGCCCCCGGATCATTTTCGGGGGCAGATAACCAGATTTGCGAAGAGTAATATGAAACACCACATCCGTTTTACAGTGGCCGCCCTGGCCGCCACCACCGTTTTGGCTGCCTGTCAGGCCAAAGACCCCCAAACAGCACTGGCCGATGCCTGCGGCGCATCCCAATATCAGAACCTTGTCGGCGGCCCATCCCGCGCGGCCACGGGCCTCGATATCGCTGGGGATTCCCGCCATTACGGCAGTGAAGAACGTGTCGCCACGGATACGCCCACACGCCTGAACTTTGTGCACAGCGGCACGGCATTTGAATCTGTGACAGATCCAAAATCTACGATTGTACGGGTTTTCTGCGGCTAAACCCGTTGATTTATGAAAATCAAAAGCCCCCGTTCCGAAAGGATACGGGGGCTTTTTTGCCGTAATTTTTTACGATGACAGGATATTACTCTGCAGCAGTGGCCGGCGTATCCTCTTCGCCCAGTTCACCATTCGCAATTTGTTCGCGTTCAATTGACTCAAACAATGCTTTGAAATTGCCTTCGCCAAAGCCATCGTCGCCTTTACGCTGAATGAACTCGAAAAAGATCGGCCCGATCACAGTTTTTGAGAAGATCTGCAAAAGAATACGGGTTTCACCACCGTCCACCACACCTTCGCCATCAATCAGAATGCCATGTTTTTGCATACGATCCAGCGGTTCTTCGTGATCCACCACGCGCTCGTGGCTCATCTCGTAATAGCTGGCCGGGGGCGGCGGCATGAAACGCAAACCACGATCATAGATCTCATCCGTCGCATCATAAAGCGCTTCGGTTCCCACCGCGATATGCTGGATGCCTTCGCCTTTGTATTTCTTCAGGTAAGATACAATCTGCCCCTTTTCACCGCGATCTTCATTGATCGGAATGCGAATGCGACCACAGGGCGACGTCAGCGCCCGGCTGACCAAACCAGAATGTTTGCCCGAAATATCAAAAAAACGGATTTCCCGGAAATTAAACAGATTGCCATAAAATCTGAACCACTTATCCATGTTCCCCTTGAACACATTGTGGGTCAGGTGATCGAGATAATAGAAACCAACGCCTTTCGGATGCGCCGGTGCAATCCAGTCAAATTCATCATTATACGGGCTTGTGTCGTGATACTGGTCGATAAAGTACAAAAGCGATCCACCGATCCCCTTAATCGCCGGCACATTCAAAGATTTATCATCCGCATCATAGGGTTCCGCACCCATCTTAATCGCATGTTCATAAGCATGCTGCGCATCCACAACACGCCAGCCCATAGACGGAGCACAGGGGCCGTGTTCATCAACAAAGCGCATCCCAAAAGAACCAGGTTCCGCGTTCAGGATATAGGTGATGTCACCTTGTTTCCACAGTTCGATCGCTTTGGTTTTGTGGGTGCCGACATGCTGATAGCCCATCTTCACAAACAGATCGCGCAGTTCCTGCGGGTTTTCATGGGCGAATTCGACAAATTCAAATCCATCGGTCCCCGCTGGGTTTTCCTCAGAAATTACTGATTTCGGTGCATCATGTGGAAATGGTCCCATAGGGGCCTCCTGTGTCTTCTGTTGCGCTCTTTCCGATTATGTCGCAAAATATACGCAAACAACGCGCATTATTCAAAGCAATCACCAAAGATTATGCGCCCAAGTCGCAAACTAAAGGGATTTTATGCAAGAAACACGCATCACACTGGATGACATTGATTCCCGCCTTCTGGCCGCTTTACAGCGCGACGCGCATCTGACGGCGCAAGAGCTCAGCGAACAACTGAACCTGTCCGCCAGTCAGATCAGCCGACGACGCCAACGTCTTGAAAACGCAGGTGTGATTGCCGGTTATTCTGCGCGCCTGTCGCCCAAAGCAGTGGGACTGACCGTACAGGCATTTATCCAGGTCCAGATGGAAAGCCACGCGCCGGAACGGGCCCGCGAATTTGCGACCCTGATCAGTACACGCCCAGAAATCACATCGGCCTGGACCCTGACCGGCGAGGCAGATTATCTGCTGCGCGCCTGGTGTGACGATCTGACGGCGCTGAATCACCTGATCCATGATATTCTGCTGCCACATCCTTCGGTTTCGCGCGTTCAAAGCCAGATTGTGATGGACCAACTCAAAGCAGATGCCCCCCTGCCCACCTGACCAAAGGAACTGAACATGCAGGAATTTTTGCTTCAGGCGACAATTTATCTTGGGGCGGCCGTGATTGCGGTACCCATCGCAGCACGCCTTGGGCTTGGATCGGTTCTGGGTTATCTGGCCGCGGGCATTGTCATTGGTCCCGTGATCGGGCTTGTGGGCGATGAAACCGAAAGCCTGCGCCATTTCGCGGAATTTGGTGTGGTTATGATGTTGTTCATCGTTGGCTTGGAACTGGATCCACGCGCCCTATGGGAAATGCGCCACAAACTGCTGGGCCTGGGCGGGCTGCAAATCGGGCTGACGACCCTTGCTGTGACAGCCACCTGCATGGCCCTTGGTTTCAACATTCCTGTCAGCCTGGCGATTGGCCTGGTCTTTGCCCTGTCCTCCACCGCAATTGTCCTGCAAACCCTTTCGGAAAAAGGCCTGATGGCCAGCACGGGCGGGCGGTCTTCTTTTGCGGTTCTGCTGACCCAGGATATTGCTGTGATCCCCATGCTGGCGCTGGTCCCCCTGCTGGCCACGTCCCATGGCACAGCACATCAAGAAGATCACGGCGCCACCCTATCCCTGGTCGAAGGCCTGCCCGGTTGGGGCGTGACCTTGGTGACCTTGGGCGCAATTGCCGGGGTCATCCTGGCGGGGCATTATCTGACCCAACCCCTGTTTCGTTATGCGCATATGGCGCGCCTGCGTGAACTATACACCGCCCTGTCACTGGTCATCGTCATTGGCATTGCCTTCCTCATGAGTCTCGTTGGTCTGTCCCCTGCCCTGGGCACGTTCTTGGCCGGTGTGGTTCTTGCCAACTCTGAATTTCGTCACGAATTGGAAGCCGATGTAGAACCGTTCAAAGGCCTTTTACTGGGCCTGTTTTTCATCACGGTTGGGGCGGGCATCAGTTTTGAACTGTTGTTCTCAGCCCCACTGATGCTGATCGGTGCAACCCTAGGGCTTATGACGATCAAAGCATTGATCCTATACATAATCGGGCGCGGATTTGGTCTGAAAGGGCGTGATCAATGGCTGTTCACCCTGTCGCTGGCCCAGGCTGGCGAATTTGGTTTTGTCTTGCTGGGTTTTATGGTTACGCAAAATGTATTGCCCGGCCCGCTGGCGGATCAGCTTCTGCTAATTGTTGCGCTTTCAATGCTGCTGACCCCCCTGCTGTTCATCGCGTTTGACAGGCTGACCCATCATCTTTTGTCACACAGTGAGATCACGCCTGAGGACGAGATCACCGAAACCGGCAAAGTCATCGTCGCAGGCATCGGGCGTTTTGGGCAGATCGTGAACCGGATGATCAATGCGTCGGGTTTTTCCACCGTGGTCCTAGATCACAACCTGGCAGCGGTGAATATGATGAAACGTTTTGGATTTAAGACATTTTTCGGCGACCCCACCCGCCCAGATGTGTTGATGGCGGCCGGACTGAAGGATGCCGATATTCTGGTCATCGCAATTGACGGGCCCGAGGCCGCCGTCAGGCTGACAGCCTTTGCCCGTAAAACCCGCCCCGACATCCATATCATTGCCCGCGCAAAAGATCGCATGCATGTGTACGAACTGTATCAAGCCGGCGCGAATGACATCGTACGAGAGAATTTCGACAGTTCCCTGCGGGCCGGTCGCTATGCGCTCGAAAATCTGGGGCTGACAGAATACGAAGCCCATCAACAATCGGAATCCTTCCGCATCATGGACCGCGAAGCTGTGAAAGAACTGGCGCAATTCTGGAAGCCAGGCATTGCGATTGACGACAACCCCGAATTCATCCACCGGGCAAGCGAAATCACCCGCGAGCTGGACGTCGCCCTGCTGCGTCAATTGGAAGAAATGCGCAAAAAGGACACAAAGGAATAAGTCCTGCAAACAACTTCAGACGATATTAGACCAGAGGTCGATCAACGAATTGAATGTTGGTAGTATATTTTAAAGGGGAGGACTTACGGAATGGTGGGTCGTGAGAGGCTCGAACTCCCGACATCTTCGGTGTAAACGAAGCGCTCTACCAACTGAGCTAA